>CAZHEW010000138.1:0-7945 GCA_964531815.1 uncultured Verrucomicrobiota bacterium | reverse complement strand
TGTTGGGTGTTCCTTGAATCTATGGGAAGTTTCGACCTCCAGGATTGGATGCGCGTCTGGGCTATACAGAGGAGTCCGCAGGATGGAATACAATGAAATAGCCGCGAAAAGGCGCAAGAAGCTCAAAACCTATCAGGGCATCGGCACACCGATGAACCAGGTGAAGGCCCGGGTTCCCTATGAATGATATGCCTGCAGGAATGCCAGAAACCTCGCCGCCGATTTCAAAGATCGGCGGGCACAGGCGGGGAGTTCGACGCCACCGGCTTCCCGGCAGAGGCCGCGGTGCAGACCCGGGGCCGGGCGTGTCAGCGTCGCCGGTTGCTGCCGAAGCTGGGCCCGGGACCGTGGTATCAGGAAGGCAATGGCTGGTGGTGCTCACTGGCGGCGCCATTGCCGCACTGGCCAGCACGCCTTTGTGGCACGACTTCTCGCCCTGGGCTGGGGTTGTCTCCGCTTTGCTGGCCATGGCGATGTTGCATATGGGCTATTGCTGCGGGAGCGTGGTCGCGCTTCCGCACCTGGCGATCATCGTTTGCCTGGCCCAGTATGGCCTTGCTCCCTGGGGAGCCTATTATTATCCGGCCAATAATCCCGCGTATTCCATTGCCGACTTTGCCCATTATTTCTCCTACGCGGGCCCGGCACTGGTTGCGATCGCGCTGGGCTGGACCGCAAGCTGGCTTGGGTTGCGGCCGCCCGGGCGACGGAGTTCCGAAGGCCGGCTGGCGCCGGTGTTAGTTCGTGAGTTGGATTGCCTCCTGTGGGGAGGGATTGCGCTCAAGCTCGCGTTCGGTTCAGCACAACTCGGCGGGCTTGCATTCGTGGTGTTGTTGGTCGCCAACCTGAGGTTCCTGGCCGCCATTGGCCTGATGCTGCTCGGAGCGCCGGGCTGGCAGTGGCGGGCTGCCGCCGTGTTTGTCCTCGAAGTCAGCGGCTCGGTCGAATCGGTCATGTTCCATGAGTTGGTCTTGTGGGCGCTCGGTTTTTTTGCCGCTTACCTGACCATTCGCCGCCCCCGCATGTCCGTCTTCCTGATCTCAATGCTGCTGGTTTGCGGCGGGGTGTTTTTCCTCCACGACGCCAAATGGCAATTCCGGCAGGGGACGGTCCAGGTATCGCTGTTCGGCATGCAAATCCCGGTGTCCAAATGGAACACGCCGCTGGTAGGCGCATTATGCGTGGTGCAAAGTGCGACCAAGGCCTTTACCGGCGGCTACGACCCGGAATCGGTGGGTGACATGGTGTTGCGGTTCAACCAGGGCTGGATCATTGACCGCGTGTTGAACCATGTGCCTGCGAAGGAGCCGTACGCATCCGGGGAAACCGTTATCTCGGCCTTTGAGGCCTCGCTCTTGCCGCGCGTCCTGGCCCCCAACAAGCAATTCGCCGGCGGCAAGGTCTTCATGCAGCGGTTTGCCGACTATACGCCGGCAGAGAACACGAGCATGAATGTGGGCTTCGCGGGAGAAATGTACGCCAACTTCGGATATTGGGGCGGCATTGTGGGCTGCGGCCTCTATGCGCTCGCCTTGGGGCTGGTTTTCCGCTGGGTGGCGCTGCGCGCCCGGACCTCGCCGTTGTGGTGGGCCGTCCTGCTTTACATCGGCCACTGGGCCCTGAAAGCGGAATCAGACATCGGCGCGGTGCTCAATTACCTCGTGAAGGCTGCGATTGTGGCGGGCCTGGCCGTCATGTGCCTGCCCGCCGTGCGCGCGGAGTTGGCCGGGCGGCTTCCCGCAACCCGCAAGTCGCCAAGGCGAGTTCGGGAGGGGAAAACTGCTGAAACACTGAAAAGCTGAAACGCTGAAACGCTGACATATGAGACTGAGTGAAGAACTACGGAGCCGAACCAAGGCATACGCAGCGGCGACCATCCGGTGCTATGTAAAGCTGCCGAAGGGACGGGAGGAGGTGCGGGTGTTGGGAAGGCAGTTGCTGCGTTCGGGAACATCGGTCGCTGCACATGCTCGAGAGGCGTCGCGAGCGCGATCCGATTCGGAATTCTGCTCAAAGCTGGATGGGCTGCTGCAAGAGGCCGATGAGTCGCAACTATGGTTGGAATTGTTGCGTGATGAGTGCGGCATCCAAGGCGAAGCCCTCGATCAGTTGTTGCGCGAAACCGATGAGCTGCTCGCGATCTTCACATCCATGGTAGCCAAACTCAGACGGAGCGGGATTTGATTCTTCGATATCAGCTTATCAACCTGTCAGCGTGTCCGGCTTTCGCCCTGGGCCGCGCTGTTGATTCGGGACTTCAGCATTTCAGCATGTCAGCGTTTCAGCTTTTCCCCCTATAGTCCCTTGCCCCACATCGCCCATTTTATTCCCTACACCGGCACGGCTATGGGAGGACCGGTGCTCGGAATGGCGGCTTATGTCGGTCTCCTCGCCGATGCCGGTTACGCGGTCACCGTGTACAGCGTGAAGCAGGAAACTGACGGTGAATCGTTTGCGTTGGATTCCAGGGTCAGACACGTGCAGGAATCGGCGGCAGGTTGGGGCGGCTTTCGCCGCAGCCCGGCGTTATGGCGGCAGGCGCAGGCGGCCGAAATCAACCTCATCCATTCCCACGGTTTGTGGACCGATGTCCACCGGCTGGCGGGACACCTCGCCAGGACACGCCAAGTGCCGCATTTGCTGGCGCCGTGTGGTATGCTCATGCCGGGGGCGCTGCGGCATCACGGGTGGAAGAAGGCGCCAGTCCGGATTTGGTTCCAGGATCGAGCGTTGCGTGCCGCCCAATGTCTGCACGCCAAATCTAACCAGGAGTACAAGCAAATCCGTGCCTTCGGCCTGCGCAACCCGGTTGCGGTCATCCCCAACCCGATCGCTCCGCCCCCAATGCTTGATCCGGGCAGAGGCCAGAAGACAGAGGGCAGAGATCATATCTCAGAGGTCGGAGATCAGAAGTCAGTGGTCAGAAGTCCGTGGTCCGTGGTCCCCAACCGGCGCACGGTCCTGTTCCTTGGGCGGCTGCATCCGGTAAAAGGTCTGGCGCGGCTCCTCCGGGCATGGGCGGGCATTCAGGGGTCCGTTGTCAATGGTCAGTGGTCTGGTGGTCCCTCCGCCGCGACCTGGCAACTGGTGCTGGCCGGGCCGGATGAAGGGGGATACCGACGAGAGCTCGAATCGCTTATCTCGGAGCTTGGGTGCCGGGACAGCGTGGTTTTCACCGGCGAACTCGATGAGAATCAGAAGTGGGGCGCGCTGGCGGCGGCTGATTTGTTTGTGATGCCCAGCGACTTCGAGAACTTCGGCAATGCCATTGTGGAAGCAATGGCATGCGCCCTCCCCGTCATCACCACCACGGGCACCCCGTGGGAGGAGTTGCGCAGTGCGGACGCCGGCTGGCGGGTGGAGCCGCGCGTCGAGCCGCTGGCCGAGGCCCTGCGCGAGGCTTTGGCCATGTCCGAGGCGCAGCGGCGAGCGATGGGGAAGCGGGCGGCGGGCCTGGCGGCAAGGTTTGGCCCGGAGCAAGCCGGCGCGGATCTGATTCAGGTTTACCGCTGGTTGCTGCGTAAAATTCCATGTCCTTCCTGCGTTCGGCTTGATTAGTGTATTTCCGCTTCCGCGGCCGGGCTTGTCTCGCCGCCACTCGAATATTTGGCCCTCGCGGAAAGTTTGCGAGCGGGTGGCAAAGACACTGCCAATATTGGCCTGGGGGCATTTGTAACATGGCCCCCCTTGCCGGCACATTAGGCCCAGGGCGAACGCGTCGCTGCGGACGCGCCAGGGCCTTGGCTGGGCCGCTCCGGGCTGAGCGGGGGACGGAAGCGAGCCAGCTTGGCCTTGGTTTCCCCCCTGCCATGTGGGAGCCATGTGCTACGGGCGAAGCCCAAGGCGCCAGCCCTTATGCGGTTCGCATGCTTGCAAGTGGTTTATTATCAGCATTTTGAGGCTTGTGGCCGTGTTCTATTACAGAGGAGTCCGCAGGATGGAATACAATGAAATAGCCGCGAAAAGGCGCAAGAAGCTCAAAACCTATGCTTTTATGCGCCTCTTGCGTTTCTTCGCGGCTATTTTCTTTCCTCATTCTGTAGCCTATGCTGCGGCTTCTTCAGTATGAAATTGCATGCCCCATCAGCGAACTTCCGAACGGCATTAAGCTTAACCTTGAGCCATTGGCGGCCTCTCTCTTGGCGGTTCATCAGCCTCCGATTGCAGTCTCATCATGCGCTCCAACTATACCGTCCGCAGTAACCGTCCTTCCCCCTTCAAAGTCTCGCATCTGATGGTGCGCGGGCTTTGGAACCTCGTGTGGTTGCTGCTGTTCCGCCCCTCGCCTCGGCTCATGCATGGGTGGCGGCGCCTTCTGCTCCGATTGTTCGGTGCCACTGTTGGCCGCGGCGTGCGCGTCTATCCCAGCGCCAGGATCTGGGGGCCCTGGAACCTCACGCTCCGGGAGTATGCAGTGCTGGGGCCGGACGTGGATTGCTACTGCGTCGCACCCATCGAAATCGGGGCGCAGTCAACGATCTCGCAGTACTGCTACTTGTGCGCCGCGACGCATGACTTTGAGTCGCCCGACTTCAGGCTGGTGGCGCAGCCGATCATCATCAGGGACCAGGTATGGCTGTGCGCGGACGTGTTCGTTGGGCCGGGGGTGAGAATTGCCGAGGGGACCGTGGTGGGGGCGCGTTCGAGCGTGTTCACGGATTTGCCGGCGTGGAAAGTCTGCGTGGGCTCGCCCGCCAAACCCCGCCGCGACCGCGTCGTCAAGACGCCTGGCATTGATCTCTGACCTTTGATTTGGGCATTCAGCCTTCAGCTCTTTCGTCTGCCCGCCATTCTCTGTCCTTTTGTTTCTGCCTTGCGTTTTCCCGTTTCGTGAGAGCGCGGGTGCCGGCTTCCAACTGCTGAGTCGCAACTTCCCAACGAAGGCCTTGCCTGCAGCGGGTTTCGGTGTTATATAACCCCACAATGAAAGTTACAGATAACATGCTCACCGTTTCTCGGGCGCAGGCCGGGCTGCCGAGGCTGTGCAATTCCGGGAAGAGCTTCCTCATTACCAACCGGGACAAACCTACCGCCGTTTTGCTCCCAATCGCCGATTACGAGTGCCTAATTGAGACCATGGACTTGCTTTCTAATCCCCGGGCCATGAAGACGCTGCGGGCGGCCAAGGCGGGAAAGCTCCGCTACCAGTGCCTGGACTTGAACGATGAGAATTTCGGCCTCTGAGCCGGTGCGGCTCTGGCTGCAGGGGTTGCCGCCGGGAACCAAGCGGCGTGTGCGGCGGGAACTCAAGGCGCTTGCTTGCAGGCGCGCCGAGAGGCTGGACCTGAAACCGCTTCGAAGCGAATTGGAGGGCTTTTACCGACTCCGGGTTGGGGACTACCGCATTGTGTACCACCTTGAGCGGGGGCCAATCGTTCGGCTTGATTACGCTGACCTGCGGGACGTTGTGTATGATCTGTTTCGGCAGCTTCGGGCGCTGCGCGAGGCGGGCGAATAGGCAAGGCGCGTCGGCAAGCATACGGCGATTTCACACGCAGGGTGTCAAAGTTTAGAAGGAGCGGCACCTGACTTCGGGCTTTCAGCGTTTTATCTTCTCAGCCTTTAGCATGGCGCCGGGGTCCGTGGTCCCTTCCCTCCTCTATTTCCTTCCCCTCGCCGGCTACTGGCTGGTGCTCATTTACTACCTTGGCGCACAGTGGTCTGTTTATGAGCAATATCACTACGGCTGGGCGGTTCCTTTCCTCTGCCTCTATCTCCTCTGGCGACACGCCGAAAGACAGAGAAGCGGAAACGCTCCCCCCCCGACTCTTTTCAGCGTTTCAGCGTTTCAGCGTTTCAGCATTTTCCTCCTCTGCCTGCTCTACGCCCCCGTCCGCTTCTTCCATGAGGCCAACCCGATTTGGCGTCTTACCAGCCTCCTTTGGGCCCTGATTGTCATCGGTCTCACGCTGCTGGTCCTTTGGGTTTATGGTTCTGTCCTCCGGTGGTCTGTTGTCCATAGCCAGCGGGCAGAAGACGAAAGGCAGAGGTCAGAGGTCAGAGGTCAGAGGTCAGAGGTCAGAGGTCAGAGGTCAGAGGTCAGAAGTCAGAGGTCGGAGGGCAGAGGACCATCGTCGGCCTCTGGATTTCAGCATTCAGGTTTCAGCTTTTCAGCTTTTCTTTTTCCGATCTGCTTCTTCCTCGTGGCCGTCCCCTGGCCGTCCGCTGCGGAGAACTTCCTGATCCAGTCCCTGATGCGGCTGAATGTTGCGACGACGATCGAATTGCTTGGCCTCCTCGGAATCCCAGCCGTCCAGCATGGCAACGTCATTGAGATCGGCGCCGGAATGGTCGGCGTTGACGAGGCGTGCAGCGGCATTCGATCCTTCCAGGCCACGCTGATGATCGCCCTGTTCCTGGGAGAACTTTACCGCCTTGCCCTGGTCCGCAGGTTTGGAGTGGTTCTGTTGGCGCTCGTCCTGGCCTTCGCCTTTAACGTGGGGCGCACGCTCGTGCTGACTGGCGTCGCCTCCGCAAAGGGGGTCGCAGCAGTCTCCTCCTGGCACGATCCTGCCAGCGTCACGATTCTCGTTGCCTGCTTCCTCTGTGTCTGGCTCCTGGCCTGGCTCCTGAAGGGAAACGCTGAAATGCTGAAAACTGGAATGCTGAAAGCGGAAATCGGAGCGGCAAGTCCAACGGCCAGTGGTCCCGTAGTCCATGGTCCCGTTGTCTCGTTGTCCCTCCTCGCCTGGCTCCTCCTCGTCGAAGCCGGCACAGAGTTCTGGTACCGTTTCCACGAATCTCCGACGGCCGCCCAGGCAGAATGGTCGGTGCGACATCCGGCACCGAGCGCCTCTTACAGGGAAGTCGAAATCCCGTCCGACATTCGCGGACAGTTCCGCTCCGACGACAACACGCATGCCCGCTGGGTGGATGGCAGCGGCGGTTTCTGGGAGCTTTATTATTTTCGCTGGTTCCCGGCCCGTTCTCTGCAGAAGCGGGTGGCCATTCAGTTGGCCAAGACTCACGGACCGGAGAAGTGTCTGCCCGCGGTGGGTATGCGCCTGAAGTCGTACCAGGGGATTGCCACGGTGCCCGTTGCAGGCATGGAGTTGGCCCTGCAGCACTACGTATTCAGCGCCGAGGGCCGGTTGCTCCACGTCTTTTACGGCATATACGAGGACCCGACCGGAAGCACCCGACTGGCCAATCGGCGGAAAGATTTCGCGAGCCGTGTGGCCGCCGCCCTGGCCGGCAGCCGGAATTACGGACAGCGCTTCCTCGAAATCGCGGTAACCGGGTATGACCGGCCCGAGGCGGCCAAAGCCGCTCTCGCCCCGGAACTGGAGAAGCTGATCCGAGTGGAGACTCCTGCCCCTGGAGGTTGAGTCGCGCGCTGCCCGATTTGAGAGGCCCACGAGCCGATTGAAGGAATTCCGGATGACCGCGAACCCCAGATGCGAGACCTGAAGGCGTACAGTATTGCCACCACGGGAAGCGGCCCAGGTCCGGCACGCACGAGCCGCCCCTTGCGCGCCCGGGACGTGCAGATCTACCAGGCCTGCGAGGTCCTGACCGAGTGTCTGATCTACCCCATGCTGATCTTCAGCCCTTGGGCCTTTGGCACAAGCGAGCCGTGGTCCATCTGGATGATGAACATCGCCGGCTACTGTCTGGGGACGATGCTGGCCATCAAATTAGCTATTCGCCATCTCAAGAATTATCGCCCGCCGCGCTGGACCGACAACCGGGCCGAGCCGCCGGGCACCCGTTCCGCGCGCAGGCTCTTCACCTCTGCCGGGCTCACCGTAACCCTCGCGCTGCTGACGGTGGCGATTCTGAGTTACTGCCTGATCAGCGCTTTGAACGCACGTGCTACCTACGAGCCGGAAACACTCACTTTCGCCTACCGCAGCCGCTATGTCCGCTGGCTTCCCCACAGCTTCGATCGCGGCGCGACCTGGTTTGCGTTCTGGAGCTACCTTGGGTTGGCGCTCTCGTTTTG
>CAZHEW010000137.1:0-7954 GCA_964531815.1 uncultured Verrucomicrobiota bacterium | reverse complement strand
TGGCAAACTGCGACAGCGAGGCCGGAACATGCACCTCGCCCTTCTCCGGCTCCGGAAGCTTGCTCTTCATCAGGTGGTCCATGCTGACCCCCAGGGCGGTGGCGATGGCCAGCAGACTATCGGCCCCCACGCTTCGCTTGCCGGCTTCCAGATCGCTCAGGAAACCCTTGCTCAAGCCGGATTCCCGGGCGAGCTGCTCCTGCGTCCAGTCCAGCTCGGCCCGCCGCGCTTTGATTCGTTCTCCGACCGGGTTCATATCTGTCAGCCCGGGAGCATAGCGCCCGGACACCCCCGCGCAAGCCCGGACTCACCTATTGTGAATATCTTTTTCACAACCGGCCATTGACTACTTGCATAGCGAACGGTATTTACTTGGCGAACATTGGCCCCGTCCCGTCACATCGGGCGGAAAGCCGGAAAACCATGCTTGCGATATGAGCCAACCCAACACTGCCGACCTGTTTGGTCAACCGGCGCGCAAAGCGCCGGCGCGCGCGGCTGCCCCGGGCGCCGTGTGCGACCGCCTGCCCCCATATTCTCCCGAAGCCGAGCAAGGGGTGCTGGGATGCATCCTGCTCTCGCCGGCGGAGTGCCTCCCGGCCTTTGTCGAGGCATTCAAAGGCGGCAGCGAGGCCTTCTACGACCCGCGGCACCGGTGCATCTACCAGGCAATGGTCGGAGCGGCCAAGCAGAATCCGGCGTTTGACATGATCCTGCTCATCCAGCGCCTCAAGGATATGGGGCATCTCGATGGCGTTGGGGGGCTGGCCTACGTATCGAGCCTGGCCGACACTGTGCCCTCGGCGGCCAACCTGCCCTTCTACCTCGGCATCCTCAAAGACAAGCTCCTCCTGCGCCAGGTGCTGCAGGTCTGCGGCGAAGCCTGCGAATGGGCGCACGGGAACCCGAGCGATGTGGCCGGCCTGCTCGACAAGGTCGAGCGCAATGTGCTCCTCATCAACCAGGCGCGGGTCGGCGCCACCGAGTTGCAGATGCTCCAGGTGATCCGGCAGGCCCAGCAGCGGATCAGCGAATTGCACGAAAAGCAGGGGCAACTCACCGGGATCGGCTCCGGCTACCGCAGCCTGGACCGGAAGACCAACGGGTTCCATCCCGGCGAGATGATCGTGATCGCCGCCCGCCCAAGCGTCGGGAAGACCACCTTCGCCCTGAACATCGCCGAACACGTCGCGCTGGAGCAGAACCTGCCCGTCGGCGTGTTCAGCCTGGAGATGTCGGCCGATCAACTCGGGCTCCGGCTCCTCTGTTCCCAGGCCCGGTTGGACCTGGGCCGCGTCCGCGACGGATTCCTCGTCGAGGGGGACTTCAGGCGGCTGCTGGTAGTGTCGGATCGCCTCGCCAAGGCGCCCATCTACATAGATGAGACCGGCGGCCTGACGATCATGGAGATCCGAGCCAAAGCACGGCGCATGAAACAGAAATACAACATCGCCCTGTTTGTCATTGATTACCTCCAGCTCTGCCATTCCGAATCAGTCCGCGTGGACAACCGGCAACAGGAAATCGCCGATATTTCCCATGGCATCAAGGAGATGGCCAAGGAACTCAAGGTGCCGGTCATCGTCCTGAGCCAGATGAACCGCGACTACGAGCGCGATAACGACAAGAAGAAGCGCAAGCCGCGCCTTTCCGATCTGAGGGAATCCGGGGCGATCGAGCAGGACGCCGACTTTGTCGGCTTGCTCTACAAACCCAAGGAAGACGACGAGGAGGCGGCAGAGCCGGCTTCCCAGGACGGCAGCCCGATCCAGGTAAACCTGCTCATCGCCAAGCACCGGAATGGCCCCACAGGCGAAGTCCGGCTTACCTTCTTCAAGGCCTACACGCGCTTTGAAAGCGCGGCGCCCATTGACGACGCCGACGTCCCCAACCCGGGCCACGGCGCGCCGGGCGCCGTCCGCCCACCTGCCCCGCGGGCCAAAGTGCTGGCGCAATAGGCATTGGCCGGCTCAGACCGGGCGGATGGTGTAAGCGGGCGAGACGCCCCCGCTCCGGGACGCTGGCATTTGGTGGCGCGCAGGGGCTAATCGGGCTCGCGCCCCGAGGCGCTCTGGCGGCACACAGCCGCCAACGGACTCAAGGCGCCTTGCTTCCCGAGCGCTCCAGGTAGGCGGTTGCGTCGCCCGAGCCGCTCCTGGCGGCCCGGCGCATCCACTCCATGCCCAGCTTCTCGTCCTTCCCGGTGCCTTTACCCTCCAGGTAAGCCTTTGCCAGCAAGTATTGCATATAGGGATTGCTGTCCGTAGCCCGGGCGCGCAAGGCTTCAAACTCCTGCCGGGCCAACGGCGCCGCCAGCTCCCGGCCCAGCGAGGCGGCCCATTGCCGGCAGGCCGCCACGACGCGATTCAGCGCGGCGGTTTCCTCCGGGCTGAGCGAGGCGTTCTCGAAGGCGTCAACAGTCTTGAACCTTCCGCCGGATGCATAGGACTTCGCGCCTTCCTTGATCAGCAAAGCGTTCGTGCCGGCGGCGCCGGCGGTCGCGCGGCCGAAGTTCATCACAAAGAGCGTGGCGGCATCGGTCTGGATCAGCGCGTCGCCGTTGGTGGAGGACTGGAGCACGGTGTAGGCAGGAACGAACTGCAGCGGCCGGTCCAGGGTCGGCGTGAGCGTCTGATTCGTGGTGGAAAGCGGCAGCAGCAGCTTGCTCCGCCAGGCTTCGCCGAGACCGCTTCCGGCGATGAGCTTCGCGGCGAGCGCGTGCCTCGCGGCGTGGTTGGTGAACGCCACATACCTCGACCGCTCCGCCTTCATATCCTCCAACTGCCGGTCCTGGGCCTCGGTCCGGGCCTGGAAATAGAGCGCGCCCTGGTAGCTGAACCACCACTCCGGGCCATAGACACGCGCCAGGCACTCGACAAAGTGCTTCTGCTCGGCCAGCAACGGGTCAGCCGAGCCGAGGGCTGGGGCGGAGCCGTCGGCGGCGTGGGCCCGCAGCCCGAGGCACAACACCAGGCAACCGAGGAAAGCCGGCACTCGTTTTTTCATCCCGTCATTAAGGTAGCCGCGGGGCTCGCTGCGTCAATGACGTCCGCCACGCTCGAACCGGGCCGGCGCTCCCGGCCCGGGCGCCCCCATGAAGGAGCGCCGACATTCCTGTCCGCCCGTCTCGTCCACAGCCCGGCAGGCGGACAGACATGTTTGCGCCCCTTCCCGGGTCTCCCGCATGCGCGGCGGCCGTCGGTGGCGCGCGGGATTGGCATTGCCTTTGGCGGCAGACCAGACTTAATTGTGCGCGTATGAGTCTAAGACAAATTCTCTCACTGGGCCTGTGCTGCACGTTTGCCGGCCTGGCTGCGCCGCTGTCGCTGCGCGCCCAAACCACCATCAGCGACACCTGCAAGACCGGCGGATTTGCCATCGGCTGCCAGGCCTACACCTTCAACCGGTTCACTGTCTTTGAAGCCATCGAAAAGACCGCCCAGGCCGGCGGCAAGGTCATTGAGTTCTACCCCGGCCAGAAACTCAGCCGCGAGGAACCGAACGTCACCTGGGACCACAACGCCTCCCCCGAGACCATCGGGAAGGTCAAGGACAAGCTCGCCGCCGCCAAGGTCCAGGCAGTCAACTACGGCGTGGTCGGCATTCCCAGGGACGAAGCCCAGGCCCGCAAAATATTCGCGTTCGCCAAAACGATGGGGCTGTATGCCGTCACCACCGAATCCGTCGAGGCGATTGACACCCTCGAGAAGCTGGCCAAGGAATTCGACATCCGGGTCGGCTTTCACAACCACCCGAAGCGGGCCGACGACCCGGGCTACCGCATGTGGGATCCGAACTACGTCGTGTCGTTGGTCAAAGGCCGGGACGCGCGCATCGGGGCCTGCGCCGACAGCGGCCACTGGGTCCGCTCGAACCTGAACCCGGTGGATTGCCTGCGCATTCTCAAGGGACGGATTGTCAGTTGCCACCTGAAAGATCTGAACGAGATGGGCCCCGGCGCGCATGACACGCCCTTTGGCACCGGGGTTTCCGATATTCCGGGGCTCTTGAACGAGTTGAAGGCCCAGGGTTTCGCCGGCAACATCGCCATCGAATACGAATATCACTGGGATAACTCGACTCCGGAAGTCGGCCAGTGCATCGGCTTCGTCCGCGGCTACGGCGCGGCGCGGAAGTGGTAACCCGCGTCCGGTGAGGCGGCGCCCCGGTCTCGCCCGAGGCGGGGCGCTCCAGCCAGCCACGCGCCCCTGTCGCAGGCAGGAAATCTGACAAGCCCTCTCCGGGTCTCCTGTCCCCTCGCCGCGCCCCTCTCTTCTCAGAACTGCAACTGGCACGAATGCTGCAGCAATAGAAGCAGCGTTCTTTGGCAGACGCAGCGCAGGATTTACCCTGCCCTGTTCGTGATCAGCGACTGAGAACTCGAACCGTAAGTTGAACGAATAAGAGGAACCAGAAGCTGAGGTTGCGGCCGGCATGCCTTTAGTGGACGTCGAAAGCAGCCCGCTTGTTCCAAATGGTGCAACCAGGTTCCGCAGAAGAGTCGCACACGGCAACGGCGGGGTTTTTTTTGATGTCAGCGGGCTTGACGCCAAACGTGCGGAAACCTACGTTAGTGGCCGGTTGGTGGCCGTAGCTCAGCCCGGTTAGAGCCCCAGATTGTGGATCTGGCTGTCGCGGGTTCAAATCCCGTCGGTCACCCCAAACCCCCGCCCCTGCAACCTTCAACTGTCTGCAATGCCGGCCCCCCAGGCCCCGGCCATGTCACAAAGGCCTCCTGGCGCATGCGTGCCTTGACGCCCAAACCGAACCGGCGGCCCCGGCTCTGCCCCGCACCGCAAAGCCAAAGGCCAGCTCCCGCCTGCCTCCTGCATGGCTCCCACATGGCTACCACCTGGCTTAATAGAATTTCTATTAAGCCAGGTGGTAGCCATGTGGGACGGGGGCAGGCCGGGGCGCGAACTCTGCCGGGCGCCGGGGGCGAAACGCTCCCGGAAGGACTGGGACCGCCGCCAACCGGGCTTGGCGATTAGCGCCAGCGGCCCTGTTAAACCGGGGGGAAGGACCCGATACCCGTATCCGCACAACTGCGGATTGACGGCATGAGCAGGCAGTTTCAGAGTATAAGCATGCACACTGAGTGCGGTTTTTGGCGCGGACGCGATGCGCGATTTGGCGTCCAGAGGCGCACAGGCAGATCGTGAAAATGAACAGACTAACCGTTCCTCTGCGGCAAAGCGCCGCTGCCCCCGTCATGATCCGAGACATCCCTTCGTTCCTTCTGGCCTTGTCCAGTCTGGCTGTGAGCGCATTGCTCGCCGCTTGCCCGCCGGGGGTCCATGCCGCCGGGGGCTTGCCCGTCAAAGAGTCCGGCAGCGGACTGTCTCAGCCTCAGACAGCATGCGGTGAACCGCAGGGCCGCCAGATGCGTCGCTACCAGGCCTTCGCCTGCAACGCGGAACTGCCGCAGATCATGGTTCGAGGCCAGACCACGATCGAGGTTGGTGAGATATGCAAGGTTGATGCCTCCCGGCTGGCTAAACTCTCGACTGGTGAGGTAGAATCCCTGGCCGGCCAGTTCCGGGTCCCGGCGGCCCTCATCACCAGGCTGGCGCAGCGCGTTCCCACGACTCCACCCCTACACGCTGCGCAGTTCGCCCGCGAACTCCGCACGGCGGTGATTGATTACAGATTCCTCCAAGGCGAGTGGGGCCGATATCATCCGGGCGTCGAAGGCCAGCCGGCCCGGGCCGCCGCGCTCGAGGCCCTGCAAGCCGGCGACATTCCCAAAGCCTGGGCGCTCTACGACGGTTTAAGCAGGCCACAGCCGCCCGGCAATCTTCGAGCCGTGACGGCGCCGTAGGTCGCCGGCAGCGGCTGACACGCCGGAGCAGGTCCTGGCGCTGATCCGGGAGGGAGAGGCGAGGTTCTGGGCAAGACGCGGGGGGTATTGCGTGTTGCGTGTGACGTGCCGGGGGCGCATTCCGAACACGCACCACGCGCCAAGCTCACCCCTCGCCCCGGAAGCCCTGCTGCCGCAACGCCTCGAAGAGCACCAGCGCCACGCAATTGGACAGGTTCAGCGACCGAGCCCGTGCATGAAACATCGGAATGCGCAGCCAGTGATCGGGGTTTTCATGCAGGAGCTTTTTGGGCAAGCCGGCCGTCTCGCGGCCAAAGACAAGATAATCCTCCGGCGCGAAGCTGGCTTCCGTGTAGCGCCGCGGCCCGTTGGATTCCACGAACCAGAGGCGCGCGCCTTTGGGGAGCGCCTGGCGGAATGCCGTCCAGTCCGGCCAGCGATGCCATTGGACGTGCTGCCAGTAATCCATCCCGGCGCGCCGGAGCCGCGCGTCGTCCAGCTTGAAGCCGAGCGGTTCGACCAGGTGCAGCGTGCTCCTGGTAGCGGCACAGAGCCGCGCCACATTGCCCGTGTTAGGCGGGATTTCCGGTTCGAGCAACACCACCTGCATAGCCTATGCAGCAGCCGACGTATGGAGGCTCTGATCACCTCCCTGCCTGGACCGTCCAGCCTTGGACCTCCCGCCCTCCCCTTTCTCCCGTCCCCGCCGATAGAACACCTTCCACAATACCAGCCCGTGCGCGGGTGCAGTCATGCCCGCCGCGCGCCGGTCCTTCCTGGCCAGCATGCGGCGCACCTCATCCGCCGCGAATTTTCCCTGGCCCACCTGCACCAGCGTTCCCACGATGCCGCGGCACATCTTATAGAGAAACCCGTCTCCCTCGATGACGAAGGTCAGCAGCGGCCCGCGCCGACTCAGGTCGCACCGCGTTAGCGTGCGGACGGTGGACCCTTTCGCATAGTCCGTGCTAGCCGCGAAGGACTGGAAGTCGTGCTTGCCCAGGAACAACGGCGCGGCGGCGCGCATCACCCGCACATCGAGCGGACGCGGCACATGCCACGCCGTGTGCCCGAGCAGTGGGTTCATGGCCGGGTGGTTCCAGACGAAGTAGCGATACTGCTTGCCTGCCGCGTCGAAGCGCGCGTGGAAGCCCCGCGCCGCGCGGGCGGCGGAGAGCACGCGAACATCCTCGGGCAGCCAGGCATTGAGCGCCAGCGCGAGCTTGCGCCCAGACATCCGATGCTCGGTGCGCGGGACTTCGAAGTGCGCCACCATGCCCAGCGCATGCACGCCCGTGTCGGTGCGGCTGGAGCTATGCACGCGGGGCCGGCTGGGGAACAGCTTCGCCAGCGCCGCCTCCACCTTCTCCTGCACGCCGGTGCCGGTCTTCTGCACCTGCCAGCCCTCGTAGCCGGTGCCGTCGTAGGCGATGATGAGCTTGAGTTTCAGCAGGTTCACTATGGCCTGCTATGCGCCTGGGCAAAAGCAGAAACGATAATGGGTGACCGCTCCGCGGCTGTTTGATTAGCTTTCCCTCATGAGCCGGAACCAAGACCAACTCTCCCTGTTACGAACGATCACCCTGGGCTGCTTCAGTCTTCTGGCCATCAACTGTCACGCCGGCCCCGGCGCGCTGGATCCAACCTTCGGGCCGGCGGTGAGCGGTGCGGTTTACGCCACTGCGGTCCAGCCGGATGGGCGCATTCTGCTTGGGGGCGCCTTTACCGCCGTCAACAACTCCAGCTCTCGCAATCACCTGGCGCGGCTGTTTGCTGACGGCGCGCTGGACCCGACCTTTTTCAACACCGGCAGCGGGGTGTCCGGCACGGTGTGGTGTCTGGCGGTCCAGGCGGACGGCCGCATCGTCATCGGCGGCGACTTTACCTCGGTCGCGGGAACTGCCCGGACCCGGGTTGCCCGCTTGAATTCCAACGGCACGGTGGATGCCAGTTTTGTTCCCACCAACGCCATCACCGGTTCGATCCTGGCGCTGGCGGCGCAGAGCGATAACAAGGTCATAATCGGCGGAACTTTCGGCGGCACCTACTTTCCAGCCTATAATGCCCGCTTGAACGCCGATGGCACGACGGACACCGCTTTCAGCTCCTACCCCAATGGAGCCGTCAACGCCA
>CAZHEW010000136.1:0-7959 GCA_964531815.1 uncultured Verrucomicrobiota bacterium | reverse complement strand
CAGCACTGGCCGCCGCCGTCGAACTGGACGAATTCACCCCAGCTATTGAACAACTCCAGGTAAAAGGGCCGGAGCTCGGTCTGGTTGCACCATTGATCCCAATCCAGGTCCTTTGGGAGGTCATCGGGCGTATCGCGCGGTTTCCAGACGCGGCCCGGAGCGAAGTTGCAGGTGATGACACTACGGACTTTGCCGATGGCGCCTTCGCGGACGAGTCGGCTGGCGTGTACGTTAATGGGCATCGAGCGCTGCTGAGAGCCGGTCTGCACGATTCGCTTGTATTTGCGGGCAGCTTTGACCAGGACGCGGCCTTCGGCCAGCGTGAGGCTCTGGGGTTTCTCCACGTAGGTGTCACAGCCGGCCTGCATCGCGTGGATGCAAATCAGCACGCGGGCGTGGGTGGTGGTCTCGACAAACACCGCATCGAGCTTCTCCTTCTCAAGCATTTCGAGGTAATGCTGATACTTATGCCATTTGTCGCCCCCCGCCACCTGCTGGGCTGCCTCGTTGACGCGCCCAAGGTGACAATCTGCGACGGCGATCACATCCGCGCCAGGCAGGGCCTCGTTCTTCAGAATCCAGCGCGCGCGGCCGCCCATCCCGATGAAGCCGACCCGGAGCCGGTCGTTCGGTCCGGGGCGGCGCGTCGCGCCGAGCACATTCGGGCTGACAATCATCGGAAAGCCAATGGCGAGGGCGGCAGCCGAACGACATAGGAATTCACGTCTGTTGAGGGAGGAGGACTTTTCTCGGCAGGTATTCATATAGGAGCTATAATCGGGTTCCGGGTCGTGGAGTGGCAATCAACTATTGGTTTTGGGACTGAGCAACTTGATTCGGAGGTTCTTGAACTGGATCTTCATCGGCGGACCGGGGTGCATTTGGAGGGCAATCACGCCGTCCCTGGCGGCCCTGCCCGCCTGGTGATCCGTCACCTGGCACATGAGAACGTCATTAATCTTCAAGGTGATATCGGGTCCGCACGCCGTGATAGTGTAGGAGTTCCACTCGCCCATCTTAACTTGCCGGAGCAAGGCAGCACTCAGGGAAAGCCCCTTCCCCCCGGCGCCCGTGCCAGCCATGAGTTTTCGCACCTTGTCGGAAACAGTTATGGGCGTGACGCTCTTCTTGCCGTCCTTATCAATCGCAACCTTCTCGCCCCGCATGGCCACGCCGCCGCGGGTATGCTCGAAGAGGCAACCCGTCCATTGCTCGCCGTTTTCGATGTCTGCCTGGTAGCCGGAGGTGTCCCAGCCGGGAACCTCCCGGCTGCGGAACTGGATGCCGGAGTTGCCGCCAGCCCCTTGCAGTCGGAAGTTCAGGCGCAGCTCGAAATCTCCGGGCTTGCCTCCGCGCCACATCAGGTAGTGGGCTTGTTTGCAAGGCTTCTCCGGGGTGCTCTCCGCCGTGAGCGCGCCGTCCACGACGCCCCACGCTCCCGGCAGTCCTTCCCAACCGGTCAAATCCTTGCCGTTGAAGATGGAGGTGAACCCGCTCGGGACTTCCGCCGCCGGACAGGACACAGAGAGCGTGACCGCAAGCAACAGCAATACGCCGAGTACCCAATAGCGAAAAAGCATGAACCGAAGATTAACGCCAACGCCAGCGGAGTCAATTACCGCGTGAAGATCTGGAAAAGCACCGGGAGATTGACGCCAGCCTGGTAAACATCCGGCAAGCCCGGCAGCTAAAGAAGGCGCGGCAATTGCTCGTGGCGGCGGTGGCCTGCTCACGCGAGCACTTCGATAAGGAAGAACGCATTGTTATCCCCCTGGCTGAACGGGTTCTGAACAGTCAGCCGCTCATCGCCCTGAGCCAAAAGTGGACGGAACAGAGAGCGCGCGCTGTCCGGTAAGCGGGGTGCGCCACCCCCCCCACGGCTGCGGGCGCTGGCCGCGTTGCGGCGGGCAGATCAGAAGCCGCGCTTGTCGCACCTTGAATCCAGGCCCAGGTCTTTGAGCATTTGCAGGTCCTTATGGACAGGTTGGTTGGGCGTCGTGAGGTAGTTGCCGACCATGAGGGCGCTGGCCCCGGCCATGAAGATCAGGCTCTGCAAGTCGCGCAGGTTCACAGTTCGCCCCCCGGCCACGGTGATTTGCTGCCGCGGCAAGATGAACCGGAAGCAGGCAATGGTCTGGAGGATTTCCAACGGGGCCAGCGGTTGTAACCCGGCGAATGGCGTCCCCGCAATGGGGTTGAGAAAGTTCAAGGGCACGGTGTGCGGGGCGAAGTCCTTCAACGCGAAGGCCAGGTCACAGCGATCCTGGCGGGTTTCCCCCATGCCCAGGATGCCCCCTGAGCAAATGCTGATGCCCGCTTGCTTGAGATGCTGGATTGTCTGCAAGCGGTCCTCGTAGCTGTGGGTCGTGCAGACCTGCGGGAAAAACCTGCGCGAGGTCTCCAGGTTGTGGTTGTAACACTCACAACCGGCTGCTTTGAGGCGGTCAGCCACCTGCTGGCTGCGAATCATTCCCAGCGAGGCATCCGGCCGCACCTGGCCGGCCTGTTTCAGGTCCGCCATCCGCGCGCACACCTGGTCGAACGCGGGGCCTTCCCGCAAGTCGCGCCACGCCGCCACCAGGCCGAGCGCCGCGACTCCATTGGCCCGGGCCTCCCGCGCCGCATTCCGCACCGCTTCCGCTTCCAGCAGGCCGTGGCGCGGCGAGCGGGTCGGATGCGCCGCTGACTGGGCGCAGAAGCGGCAGTCCTCCGGGCAGCCGCCAGCCTTAATGTTGATTATCGAACAAAGCTGAATCTTGCTGCCGTTGAAGTGCTCGCGAATACGGTTCGCCCAGCATAACAGTTCAAACCGATCTTCCCTGCGCGCGAGTTCAAACAGCCACACGCCTTCCTCCCGGGTGATCTCGCCGCCAGCCAGGACTCGCCGGCCGAGCCTGGCAATACCATCGGGTGCCGTGGCGTCAATCGTCGTCGCGCTCATGGTTGACAGCCTAGATGCCGGGGGCCTTGTTCGCAAGCGGCGAGTTGCCACACCTCGTCGCTTAAGGCGGGGGAATGGCGCTTCCCCGCTTGAGCCAATGGCCCCCTGGCGCGCTCCCGGGGCTGGTGGCGCTGGAAGCACTAAAAGAAGCAGCGACCGCTTGGAACGCTAAAGCGCTCGGATCCGACGCTCGCCCTTTCCGGGCTGCGGCAGAATGGCCGGCAACACGATCTCCCGTTTCTCCTCATCGAACCTGAGCACGATTTGCACCCCCGTCAGTTTGTTCGCCGCACAGAAGTCCATGGCCGCAGTGGAGCTGACAAAATCCTTGGCCAGCGCGCCGTCGGTCGTCCACGAGCCAATGTCTTCAAAGTAAAGACCACTCTCGCCTCGCTGAAGAAGTATTCGCATACGCAGAATTCTGCATCGTCTTCACCGCTTCGGACACCCTCGCCTGCAGAGCTGGAACCTCATCGCATTCCTTCGCTGCAGCAGGCCAGGCCGGATGGGTACAGTCTTCACAAGCCGCCGTCTCCGGCAAGCCTAAACTGGCGGGGATTTCCAAGCGCGTTGCCTCGCGCTTGCGAGTAGTGGGTGGGGGGCAACCCCGCTTTCACCTGCCTGACTTGGCTTCCGGTTGCTGCTCCGGAATGGCCGCCGCTGCGCGGCCGGCTCAGTAAATGATCGGGCCCAGAATATTGCCCCGTGGAACCGGCCCATACCTGCGGCTGTCAACGGAGTTGTTGCGATTGTCGCCCAGGAGGAAATACTGGTCTTGGCCGCACAGGATCATCTGTTCCGGATGCCTGGGCTCGCTGAACGTGGAAGTCCCCGGAGCCAAGTAAGCCTCCTTGAGTCTGCACCCGTTGAGATACACTCCCCCGTCCTTCAAATAGATCGAATCTCCAGGGGTGGCGATGACTCGTTTGACCGAGAAGCCGTTGTCAATGGGGTCGCGCAGGACCACTATGTCGCTGTGGTGCGGTTGACGGAAGCGATAGATCCAGCGGTTCAGAAGGTAGCGTTGAGAATCCTGGAGCGTTGGGGCCATGCTGCGCCCCACGACCCTGACCGACTGAACGAAAAAGTGGCTGATGAAGAGGTAGCAGCCTGCAGCGAGGCCCGCAAGCACCAGATACTGAAAGACCTGTCGGAGAATGGCGCGCCTCAATGATCTGACCGTGCGCGGGCGAGGCAGCAGGACCGGGCGGTCCAATACCGGGCCCGAGCTTGTTGTTTGCGTCGCGGTGTTCATCAATGCGCTATTACTTTACCGAGCGCGCGCGTTTCGACAAGTCGGGGAAAATACGCAAGCGCCGCGAAGGGCCATTATGGGTGCGCCCCAACCCGTTTCGCCCACGCTGCCTAGTTGGCGCTCGCCTCGCCACTGGGCGCCTCGGGCGTCACTTTGGCAACGGCGTCGCGCAGCTTTTCGAGGCGAAACGGCTTGCTGAGGATAAAATCAACGCCTGCCACCGTGTGCGGCGAGGCCCGGAACATTTCCGCATACGCCGTGATCATCACCACCGGCTGGTTGGGCGAGCGCGCCTTGATGGACGCCGCCAGTTCATCCCCCTTCATCGTTGGCATCTCAAAATCAGTGATGACCAGGTCAAACCGCTCGTGCTGGAGTGTTGCGAGGGCATCCTCGCCACTGAGCACGACCTTAACTTCATGACCGTCAAGATCCAGCATCATCTTGAGCGCGTCACACACCATCGGCTGGTCATCCACAACCAGAATCCGCCTCTTCCGCATAGCAAATCCCTTCATTAACACTACAATTAAGCTCTTACTATAGCTCCATTCCGCGGAATTGCGAGTCCTTTGATCTTCTTTTTGCTGGTAAACCAGCCGGAAATCTGCTATTAATGACCAGATAGCAACACACATTGCAGCAGACACTTGGTTTTGAACCCGAGACTTCCAATTGTGATCGCGGGTTGGCTGCTCTTTGCCAATCTTGCCGGCTCCCAGACCTTGAATCTCCCCCCGCGGCCTTCTGGCGCGCCGACCGGCTCTCAGTTCGTCAGTTTCGTCACCCCGATGACGCGCGCCGAGCGCGAGAACTGGATCTACGCGCAAGTCGCAAGCGGGAACGTTCCGGATTTCCTGCGGGCGCTCGTGCCCATAACTGCGAGTGCCACCATCGGCGGGACGTCCCACACGGCCACCTACTACGTCGCGCCCGACTACCTTGCGATCGGCACGGACGCCGACTACTTCCTGGCGCCGACGACGCCCCTGCTGGCCCAGCGATTGTGTGACCTGTTGGGTTGCACGCTGCCGACGCGCAAGATTGTCGGCCAGATTTGGACGAATGCGGTGGTCAAATTGCAGCCGAACCCCATTCCGGCGAGCGGCGAGATGACTACCGTGCCTGTGTTTGCTCAGCATAACTACATGGTTCACACCCAGCGGAGCGCCTTCACCAACTCGTTTCCCCTGGGAGCACTCGTGGGCGGAGACAAGAAGGACGTGGTGATCTCCTCCAAGATATACACCAATCTTTCCGGGCCACCCAAGCCGGTGGTGATTTACGGCTGGCACCAGATTTCCCCGCCGGCCAAGTATGGCCAGCCCATTCAGTCGCTTTACAACGGGCACGAGGAGACCTATGCCGACTACAGCCACGGCATCCGCCTGGTCCAGAACGCCATGATCGTGGACGCCAGCCCCGCTACGGTCAGCGGCGTCCTGACCAATCCCAGCCTTGCGGCGCTCCTGAGCGATGAGGGGCCGGCCGAAGGCGCGACCAGCGACGGCGTAATTCGCGTCCCGCGCTACACGATCGCGCCGCCGTCCCCCGTCATTCTTGGCCAGCCCCGCAGCCAGACCGTGCTGCCGGGCAGCAGCCCCGTCTTGCGCCTGCTGGTTGCCGGCGATTCTCCGCTTGGCTACCGCTGGCAGTTCAACGGCACGCCGATTCCCGGCGCGACCAATTCGAGCCTGCTGCTCAGCAACACCCAGCCCTCTCATGCCGGCAGCTACAGCGTAGTAGTCACCAACAGCTCCGGCTCCGCCACCAGCCGGCTCGCGCTGCTCCGCGTATGCACCAACGTCCACCCGGTCCTGTTTGCCGACAGCCTGGACGCCGACACCTCGGCAAACTGGGACTTATACTGGGGCGCGGGCAATGGCGTTTCCGACTACACCACGAATTGGGCCTTCGACTACAGCAGCACCGCTTACACCTTCAACGATGTGACCAACATCATTCCGCCCGCCCCCAATTCACCCGACGACCGCACGCGCGCCCTCAAGTTCAGCGTCAACAACAATGACACCACCGCCGCGACCGCCGCGGTGAACATCTACCCCCGCGGCCGCTCTTTCAGCAACAACTTCGCCCTCAAGTTCGACTTGTGGCTCAACTATCCCGGCGGCGAGGCCGGAGCCGGCGCTTCAGGCAGCACCGAGTTTGCAATCTTCGGCCTCAACCACCTTGGCACGCAGGCAAACTGGGCTCCAGCCTCCGCCTCATCCTCGGACGGCGTATGGTTCGGCATGGACGGCGAGGGCGGCACGTCCGCGGACTACCGGGCCTATGCGGGAAGCACCTCCGGAACGCAGATGGATCTTACGGCTGCCGGCACGAGCGGACTCAGCGCTTCAAACAACGCCGCGAGCATTTATCAGAATCTCTTGCCCGCCGCACGTTTCGAGAGCGCGGGCGCGCCGGGCAAGAACTGGGTTGAAGTCGAACTGCGTCAAACCAACAACATCCTCGTGTGGCTGCTTGACGGCACTGTCATCGCCCAGCGCACCAACACCTCCTCTTTTACCAATGGCAATATCATGCTCGGCTACATGGACCCTTACACCTCCATCGCCAGCCCGGCAAAGGATGCCTTCGTGCTATACGCCAACCTGCGCGTGGAAGACCTGGGCGCGCCGGCACTCCAGCCTCCCGCAATTGCCGCGTCGCCGGCCAGCCAAGCCGTCAGCGCTGGCGCCAGCGCTGCTTTCAGCGTCGCCGCAACCGGCTCCAGCCCGCTTTCCTACCAGTGGCGCCTCAACGGGACGAACCTTGCGGGCGCAACCGGCTCCTCCCTGCTCCTGGCAAACGTGCAGCCCGCGGATGGCGGGGCCTACGATGTCCTGGTCAGCAACCCGGCCGGCCTGGCGGCTAGCGCCGCGGCCACGCTGACCGTGGGGCTTCCCGCCGTTGAATTCCTCGGGGCCACCGTGCTGACCAACGGGCAGGTGCAACTGCTCTTCTCGGGCTTGCCCGGACAGAGCTACCTCATCTATGCCTCGACTAATCTCATAAACTGGACGCCGGTGTCCGTGCTCGCCGTCAGCAACGGTCCCCTGCCCTTCATTGACCCGGAGGCCCCAAACTACCTCGCACGCTTCTACCGCGCGCGCCAAGCCACCTCGCAGGTGCTGACTGATTTCGAGTCCTCCTCGCCTGGAGCCCGGGTGATGTTCCAGCCGCCGACCGCCTCTGGCTCAACCTACAGCTTTCTGGACGCCGTTCCCAACTTTGCCTGCGTCACCAATGCTTTTCCTGCCGGCCATTCCAGCGCCAGAGCGCTTGCCGCGGCCTGGAGTTTCATGACGGGCGCCATCAACCCCTGGCTGCGCCTGACTACCTATGCCGCTCCCAGCCTCCCCAACCCCACCATCAGCATCAACCAGGTTCTCCAGTTCGATATCTACGCCGACAAGGCGCTCTATGTCGGCATCGGCTTCCGCGAGACGGGCACCACCGCCGCCATCGGCGCCGACGGCGGCACCAGCGGTCCGATTGAATGGGTCGGCGGGATCACCGACAACACCGTGGACCCACCCAAAGGTTACCCGGTGCCGGCCGGACAGTGGACCACGCTGAGCTTCTTTCTTCCCCGTGAGCCCGTGCGCAGTTTTTACCTGGGCAACGGGGTGTTGGATACCGCGACCGGCAAGGGCGTATTCGAACACCTCGAGTTTGTGCCTGGCAGTGGCACGGGGGCCTGCAACGTCTGGCTCGACAATTTCCGTGTGACCGACCTTGAGCCGTAGCGGCGGCGGCG
>CAZHEW010000135.1:0-8118 GCA_964531815.1 uncultured Verrucomicrobiota bacterium | reverse complement strand
AGCCGGGCATCGCGATGGGCCGCGCGTAGCGCACGACATAGCGCGCCGAGGCGCGGGGGTCGGGGTCGAGCCGCCGCGACGCCAGGCCCGCATCAATCACCAGTTGCGTCACCTTGGGCGAGGTCTCCAGGATGGTGTTGGGCCCGAACTCGGCCAGGTAGCCATGCTCGCGGATGGACTGGATGGCGCCGCCGACGCGGTCGCCAGCCTCATACACCGTGACCGGCACCCCCTTGCGCTTCAGGTAGAAGGCGGCAGTCAGGCCCGTGATGCCGGCTCCGATGATGGCGACAGGCTTCATATTGTCCGCGAGAACCGGTTCTCCTGGCGCGTGTTTGCGTAGGCGTCGAAGCGCATGGCAATGTTGCGGATGAGCAGCCGGCCCAGGTCGGTTACAGTCACCCCCTGCGGCGTCTTCACCAGCAGCCTGTCGGCTTCCATGTCGTCGAGCGAGTCCAGCTCGCGGGCGAAGTGGGCTTTGAAATCCAGCCCTAGCAGCTTGGTCATGGCCGCGTAGTCGAGGCCGAGGTCGCACATGAGACGCATGATCGTCGTGCGGCGAATCTTGTCTTCCTCAGTCATGAGGTAGCCGCGGTGCAGCGGCAGCCTGCCGGCGCCCAGCGCGGCATAGTAGGTCGGCAGGTCCTTGTGGTTCTGCCAGTAGAAGCCCTCGGCCTGCGAGATGGACGACATGCCGAAGGCGTAAATGTCCGCCCCGCCGCGCGTGCTGTAGCCCTGAAAATTGCGCTGCAGGGTTTTCTGCCGCTGCGCCACCGCCAGCTCATCTTTGGCGCGCGCGAAGTGATCCATGCCGATGTACACGTAGCCCTCCGAGGTGAGCCGCTCGATGGTCAGTTTGAGCAGCTCGAGCTTGGTTTCCGGCGAGGGCAGGGTCTCCGGCTTGAGAATCCTCTGCGCCGGCTTCAGCCACGGCACGTGCGCATAGTTGAAAACCGCCAACCGGTCGGGCGCCAGCGTGAGAACCTCGTCGAGCGTCCGGGCAAAGGTCTGCGGCGTCTGGTTCGGCAGGCCGTAGATCAGGTCAATGTTCACAGACTGAAAGCCCGCCTCGCGCATCCACTCGACGACCCGCCGGCTCATCGCGAACGGCTGGATACGGTGGACGGCCTTCTGGACCACCGGATCGTTGTCCTGAACGCCCAGGGAGCCGCGGTTGAAGCCAACCTCGCGCAGCGCCGCCAAATGGTCACGTGTGAGCCGGCGCGGGTCCACCTCCACGCCGGCCTCGGCGCCAGGCGCCAGCGTAAAGCGCGAGTGAATCATCCCGCCCAGCCGCCGAATGTCGTCGGGCGGCGAGAAGGTGGGCGACCCGCCGCCGAAATGGAGCTGGACCACCTTGCGCCCCGGGTTGAGCAGGGGCCGTATCAGATCCATCTCCCGCTCCAGGTAGCCCACATACTCCGTGCTCTTCGCCGGGTCGGTGGTGATCACGGAAGTGCACCCGCAGAACCAGCAGAGCGAGTAGCAGAAGGGCAGGTGGAAATAGAGCGACAGGTCGCGGGTGGCCTGATTATTCGCGCGAATCCTCGACAGGAAGGTCTCGGGCTCGATCTGGCTGGTGAAATGCGTTGCGGGCGGGTACGACGTGTAACGCGGCCCCGGCACGTTGTATTTCCTCACCAGCTCGAGATCAACTTTCAGCATGCGTCTCTGAAACCTCTCAGCGCGCTGACCAGGCTCTCGATGTTCTCCAGTTTGGCGGCGGGCGGCACGCCGTGGCCCAGGTTAAAGATGTGCCCGGGGCGCCCTCGCATCGAGCGGAGAATGCGCCGGGTCTCCCCCGCCACGATCGCCGGCGTGGTGGTGAGCAAGAACGGATCGAGATTGCCCTGCACCGCCACGCGGCCAGGGAGCCGCGCGGCCACTTCTGCCAAACGCGCGTTCCAGTCCACCCCCAGCACGCGCGCGCCCGTGGCGGCCAGTTCATCCCAGTTCCCATGCGTGCCTTTGGAGAACACGATCACCGGCGCCCGGCCCTTCAGCGCCGCGATGATCCGCTTCATCCAACACGCCGAAGCAGCCGCGAATTCGCCCTCGGACAGCGCGCCACCGAGGCTGTCGAAGATCTGGACGGCATCGGCGCCCGCCTCGATTTGCAGTTGGAGAAAGGCGCTCACCGCCTCGGTCAGCTTCTCGAGCAACCGCGCAAAGAGTGGCGGGTCGGCATGAAAGAGCGCCTTGGCCCTGGTGTATTCTTTCACCCCGCCGCCTTCCATCATGAAGTTGGCCAGCGTCCAGGGCGAGCCGGCAAAGCCAATCAACGCCGTGCGGCCGTTGAGGGCGGACTTGATCTGCGGCAGGGTCTTGGCGACGTATTGCAGGCGCTCCGTCACCTCCCCCACTTGCAGCCGGTCAATGTCCCGTGCCGACTTGAGCAGAAACTCCATCTCGATGCCGCCCGGGTCGCGATACTCGTAGCGCTGGCCCAACCCCTCCGCCACGGCCAGGATGTCGCAGAACAGGATGGCGGCGTCGAAGCCAAACCGGCGAATGGGCTGGAGTGTCACCTCGGTGGCCAGATCCGGCGTTTGGACCAGTTCGAGGAACGAGTGCTTCTTCTTCAGGGCGCGGTATTCGGGCAAGGCACGGCCCGCCTGGCGCATCAGCCAGACCGGCGGACGGTCCACGGGCCGGCACCGGCAAGCGTCCAGGAACCGCTGCCGGCCGGTCAGGGCACCCGGCAGCAGGCCCGGCTTCGCCGCCTTGCCCGTCTCAGGAGAATGAACACTTCGTCTCATGCGTGAGCCCGTATTATTCTTGCCTGTATTTTCGGCTGGGTCAATTATCGCTTCATGCGCTACCTCCGCCAATCATTGCTCGGTCTGGCTTTAGGCGGCTGGCTCTGGACTGCCGGAGCTGTCACGCCCCAGCCAGAAGAGATTCTCGCCTGCCAAACCTGGTCCGATAACGCCTTCCCCGCCGACGACAAGGCGCGGTCGGGTTCCTTCCTGAAGGTGGTTTATGAAGATGCCGCAGATACGGTGGCCCGAGTCCGCTCCTGGCGCGGCACCCCTTTCAAGCTTGGCGAGAAGACCTACACCAACGGGCTCGCCTTTAACTCCACCAAGCACATCCTCGTCCGCCTGAGCAAGCCGGCTCGTCGCCTCACTGCCGAAGTCGGGATCGAGAACAACGACGACACCCGCCGGGGTGAAATGCAGGGCCAGGGCTCGGTTACCTTCCACGTGCTGGCGGGAGGCAAAGAAGTCTTTGCCTCCCCGGTTCGCCGGCGCAAGGACGGCCCCCTGCCGCTGGACGTGCCGCTCGACGGCGCGCGCGAATTTGAGATTCGGGTCAGAGACGGCGGCGACGGCCGCGGCTGGGACCAGGCCCTGTGGGCCGAGGCAACCGTGTTGCTGGAGGACGGCACCCCGGTTTCCCTGCCCGCGCTGCCCTGGGAAGGCAACCCCTTCTCCTTCTCGTTTCAATATGACGGTGCCGACAGCGCAAAACTGCTTGGCAACTGGTCCAGAAAGACCGAAGAGCACGCCGCAACCCGCAATACGGTTCGCCGCGATGTCGTCTATCGCGACCCGGCCAGCGGACTTCAAATACGGATCCAGATCGAGCGGTTCACCGATTTCCCCGCGGTCGAGTGGGTAATGTCCCTTGCCAACACGGGAGCCACCAACACTCCAATCATTGAGAACTTCCAAGTGCTCGACGACGTTCTGCCGGTCTGCTCCATCGGCGAAGCCACGCTGCACTGGGCCAAGGGCGGCGTCGCTTCCTTTGACGACTTTGCGCCCGAGACGAGCACCTTGAAAGTGGGCCAGAAACGCCGCTTCCAGCCGGGCGGGGGGCGTTCTTCGAATGCGGTGCTGCCGTTCTTCAACCTGCAAGGCGACGGGGGCGGGGTGGTTGCCGCCGTGGGTTGGACCGGCGAATGGGGCGCTGAGTTCGCCTGCGATAAAGGCGGCCAGGCAAGCCTCAAGGCCGGTCTGGCCCGGACGCACCTGCGCCTGTTCCCCGGCGAGACCATCCGCACGCCAAAAATGCTGCTGCTCTTCTACTCCGGAGATCGCTGGCGGGGCCAGAACCTCCTGCGCCAGTTCATCCTCGCACACCACCGCCCCAAGCGTGGCGGCCAACCTCT
Source organism: uncultured Verrucomicrobiota bacterium (assembly GCA_964531815.1). Classification (GTDB taxonomy): domain Bacteria; phylum Verrucomicrobiota; class Verrucomicrobiia; order Limisphaerales; family UBA8199; genus UBA8199. The sequence continues at coordinate 4,001 of CAZHEW010000135.1, read as the reverse complement.
GCTGGCTCCGGTTACCTGCGGCAACTGGGGCGGCACCTCCGCCGAGGTGCACATGGACAACATCCAGAAGTTCATCCGGCATGAGTTGCCCATCGAGTATTACTGGATTGACGCTGAATGGTACGGCCAGGGTAATTGGGCGGCCAACGTCGGCAACTGGGGGGTTAAGTCCCAACTCTACCCCGCTGGATTCAAGCCCCTTAGCGACGCCCTGCGAGCCTCTGGTCGCGAGCTCATGCTCTGGTTCGAGCCGGAGCGCGTCATGAAAGGCACCGAGTGGCACAAACAGCACCCTGACTGGATGCTGCACGCCGGCGGCGATACCGCGCTCTTTAACCTCGGCAACCCCCAGGCGCGCCAGTTCGTCACCGACTTCATCTCGGACAGGATCGTCGAGTTCGGCCTGGGCTGCTACCGGCAGGACTTCAACATGGATCCCCTCGGCTTCTGGCATGCCGCCGACGCTCCGGACCGCCAGGGAATTGCGGAAAGCAAGTACATCGAGGGCCTCTACGCGTTCTGGGATGACCTGCTCAAACGCCATCCCAATCTCTTGATTGATAACTGCGCCTCCGGCGGCCGCCGGATTGATCTCGAACTGACCGGCCGCTCGACTCCTTTCTGGCGCACCGATGGCCCCCGCGATCCCATCGCGCACCAATGCCACACCTACGGCTTGATGCCCTGGGTGCCCCTGAGCTCCACCAGCCAGGATCGCGAGGGGGATGACTACGAATTCCGCAGCAGCATGTGCAGCGCGCTCTGCATTAACTGGGCACACTCGGGAGATGGTCCCTGCCAAAAGCTCCCCGAGGACTTCCCGTTTGCGTGGGCCAAAGCAACGCTGGACCAATATCTCGGACTGCGTGGTTATTACTACGGCGACTACTACCCGCTGACGGGCTATTCCCAGGCAACCGACGTTTGGATGGCCTATCAACTCGACGGCCCCGCCCCCGGCAAGGGCCTGGTCGTCGCCCTGCGCCGGCCCGACAGCCCCTACCACACAGCCCGATTCAGCCTGCACGGCCTGGAAGCGCGCGCCTCCTACCGCATCACCGACCTCGACACCAGGCAGCAGGTCACTCGCCCCGGCAGCGAACTCACGCGCGAGGGCCTCGAGGTGGCGATCCCGCGCAAGCCCGGCTCCGCCCTGCTGGTTTACGAACGCCAATAGACGGGAAATGCCGGCCCGCCGGGTTGGCGTTTCAGAACGGCGACGAAGAGTTGCCTGCGTTAAAGACGCTGGCAATCCTGCGTCCTTCTGCTAGTCTGCGGCGGTGCTGGTGTTCTGCAATCTATGAATAAGCCTGTATTCTTCCTCCTCTGTGCCTCGATCGGCTTCGGCGGGCTGCGAGCTGCCCCAGCGCCGGCCGTCCGGGAGCTGACTCTCGACAAACGCTTCCTGAACCTGCCCGTCAAGAATAAGGCCCCCATGCAGCGGGTGAAGATGCTCGTGGACGGAAAGGTGGCGCGCGAGTTCGACATTGAACTGGCCGACCGCGAGCCCGACTTCTGGGTGTTCATGGACTTGTTGCCATTCCACGGCAAGCGCGCCATCCTTCAGGCGGACACTTTGCCCGCGGACTCCACCGCGCTGTCAGCCATCAACCTGGCCGACCAAATCAAAGGCGCCGAAACCCTCTACCGCGAGACGCTTCGACCGCAGTTCCATTTCTCGTCACGCCGCGGCTGGAACAATGATCCCAACGGGCTGGTCTTCTACCGCGGAGAATACCACCTGTTCTACCAGCACAATCCCTACGGGTGGAACTGGGGCAATATGCACTGGGGCCACGCCGTCAGCCCCGACCTGGTGCACTGGCAGGAACTGCCGATTGCCCTCTACCCCCGCCAGTTCGGCGACTGGGTCTTCTCCGGCAGCGCAGTCGTGGACCGGGCCAACACCGCCGGCTTCCAAACCGGGAAAGAGGCCCCGCTGGTGGCCGCCTATACCAGCACCGGCCGCGGCGAATGCATCGCTTTCAGCAACGACCGCGGCCGAACCTGGACGGAGTTCAACGGCAACCCGGTGGTCGCCCACACCGGGCGCGACCCGCGCCTGCTCTGGCACCGCCCAACCCGGCGCTGGGTCATGGCTGTCTATGACGAGTCGGAAGGCAAACGTTGGATCGCCTTCTACACTTCACCCAACCTCAAGCAATGGCAGTTCGAGAGCCGCATCGAAGGCTTCTACGAATGCCCGGATCTGTTCGAGTTGCCAGTGGACGGGAAGCGGTCCGGCAAGTTGTGGGTGCTCACCGCCGCCAGCAGCGAATACCGCCTCGGCACATTCGACGGGCGCCAGTTCATTCCCCAGACCCCTATGCTGCCGGGGCATCAAGGCGATGCCTTCTATGCCGCCCAGACCTACAGCGACATCCCCGCCCGCGATGGCCGCCGCATCCAGATCGGATGGGGCCAGGCCGCCTCGCCCGGCATGCCTTTCAACCAGATGATGACTTTCCCGTGTGAGCTGACCCTCCGCTCGACCGCGGCCGGCCCGCGCCTTTGTTTCCAGCCGGTGAAGGAACTCAAGCGCCTTCACACCACCCGCCACGCCCGATCAGGCGTGACCCTCGCCCCCGGCATGAACGCGCTGGCCGGTATTTCGGCTGATCTGCTGGATCTGCGGGCGCAGTTTGAAGTCGGCACCACCGGCGACGTGCGCCTGGTGGTGAGAGGCATGCCCGTGGTCTACGACACCGCCACGAAAGAGATCATCTGCGCCGGCCGCCGGAACCCGTTGCCCCCGGTCAAGGGCAAGGTGCGGTTGCGGGTCCTGGCCGACCGCACCTCACTGGAGATCTTCGGCAACGACGGCCTGCTCTACATGCCCATGGCGGCGAAGTTCACCCCGAATGATCACACTCTCGCGCTGACCGCAACCGGCGCGCCCGTTCGCTGCGATTCGGTCGAAGTCCACAAGCTGAAATCCATCTGGCCGTAGGGCATGAGAAGCTCGTCCCGCCAAGGTGAGCTATGCCGGCCGGCGGGCGATGAGAAAGCTTGACCACCCCAGCCAATGCACCCTGGCGGTGTACTTGCGGCGGCTGGGCCCCGTGAACATGTAGAACAGGTAGGAAGCCGCGAAAAGCCAATTGCGCGAGATGCCGCTGGCAACAACCTCCAGTCCAGCGCCGCGCGCGCATTCTGCCAACGCGTTGACCGGGACACACCGCACATGCGTAGGGTCGTCGTAGAAGTTCAGCGTAAACATCCCCGCCGCCCGCCCCTGCAAGCTGGGCAGGGACAGGGTCTTGGGATGCGGGGTTTCAAAGAAGATTCGACCGCCCGGCTTAAGCAGGCGGGCGGCCTCTTGCGCCAGCAAGGTGCAATCACGCAGATGCTCGACCAGTTGCATGCACGTGATGGCGTCCATCGAACCCGGCGGCCAGGGCAGAGTCTCGCGCCCCAGGTCTGCCCGGTGAAACTGGCAGCCTGCGGGATAGTTCTCCGGGGCGCCTGCCACGTCGGCGGCGAACAGGCGCAGGTCCGGCCGCAACTCGGCAATGTGCCCCAGGGTCTCGCCGTCGGACGAACCGAGGTCCAGCAGGGCGCCTGCGGTGGGAGTGCCGGCCACAAAACGGGCCCGGGTGTCGAGCCAGGCAAAGTGTCTGAGGCGGCTCCAGTTCATGCCGTGCCGCGCCAGCCTGGTTCGGCGGCGATCGTCCTGGCCGTGGCCAGTGTGAAGTAAACTGCAAGCAAGCGCAGGAGATTCCAGCCGATGCAACGGGGGTGTAGCAAGCCAAAACTCCCAGTCTGGGATGTCCCCTGTCAACGTGAGGCCGGCGTCGGAATTGGGCCCTTCGGCCGGCAAATTATGGCTGGCTGAGCGCGTTGGCGAGCCACCGGCACGCTTTTGGGCCGGCACGCCCCGTCCAACCCCTCGCTCTCGGGTCCGTTGCCCCCCGTCCCACTACCGTAGAACCTCTACTTGAAGTTAGAGGTTCTACGGTAGTGGGACGGGGGGAGGACGGTGGCGAGAGGGTGGGGCGCGA
>CAZHEW010000134.1:0-8151 GCA_964531815.1 uncultured Verrucomicrobiota bacterium | reverse complement strand
TCCTGGCTTTCCCCAGCTTGAAAAGGTGCGTCCTACCGCCCCCGGGGCGAGCGGACTCGGCGCTTGCCCGCGGAACTGCTTCGCGTAGAGTTGAGGCTTGGTTCAGCCAACCGAAGCGCTGCGGGACCATACGCGTGGCGACCTGTTCCGCGCTGCCGGCTGAATGATCCAGGCTACTATGCAAAGACACTCGATCGGCAGGCTCAGCCTCCTCCTCGCGAAGGCGCTTGCCGCTTTGAGCAGCGGCCAGGCGGCGGAGTTTGACCGGGCACAATGGATCGCGCCGCCAGCCGGTGCGGCTACCAATCCCGCCTGCCCGATGTTCCGGAAGGAGTTTCTGCTCGACCGGCAGCCGCGGCACGCCCGGTTGCTTATCGTCGGGCTGGGCGACTTTGACGCGCGCGTCAACGGGCGGCGACTCGCCGACACGGGCATGAACCAGCCCTGGTCCCAATATGAGAAGACTCTTTACTGCCGCGAGTTCGATATCTCGGCACTGGTCGCCAAGGGCGCCAACTGCGTGGGCGTTATGCTCGGCAATTCGTTCTGGAACAATCCCAATCCACCCCCGGGTCGCTACAACAAGCCCGGACCTCAGCGCACGGTTGACGAGCCGTTCCTGCTCCGCGCCGAGATTCGTTTCGAGCCTAAACGCGGCACCCCCGGCACCATCGGCACCGATGAAACCTGGCGCGCGGCGGACGGCCCGGTGGTGTTTTCTCACATCTACGCCGGGGAGGACTTCGACGCGCGCTTTCGGGAAGCAGGGTGGGACTGCGCCGGCTTTGATGATCGCGCCTGGCAGCCGGTCCGCCTGGCCGCCGCTCCGTCCGGCAGACTCGACTCAACCGCCTGTCCAGCCATCAAGGCCTTCGCTCCCGAGCCGGCTGTCTCGGTGAAGCAACCGGCGCCGGGCATCTTTCTGTACACCTTTCCACGGAATACGGCTGCCCAGTTGCGGGTCGAGATGGCTGGCGGCAAGGCCGGTGACCGCGTCCAGTTCCGCTGCGGAGAACACAAGAATGCCGAGGACCGCCTGTTCGACAGGTACGTCGTCGGGAGCGACTTCGTTGCCGATGGCGAGCCCTGCACGCATCAATGGGTGTTTTTTTATCTGGGCATGCAGTTCGTCGAGGTGACCGGCGCAGTCCCGGAAGGCGAAGCCAACCCCGGCAACCTGCCAGTGATACGCCGCATGCAACTGGTGCCGGTGCGGGCTGGGTTGCCGGAGACCGGGGGCTTCCGCAGTTCGAGCGAACTCTACAATCACACGCACGAGCTGGTTGACTCGGCCATGCGCGCCAACATGAGCTGGGTGATGACCGATTGTCCGCACCGCGAGAAGCTGGGCTGGCTCGAATGCGCCTACTTGTTGGAGCCCAGCTTCCTCTATCGCTACGGTGGCCGCGAATGGTTCAGCAAGATCGCCCGCGACATCCGCGACGCTCAGGAACCGAGCGGGCGGGTCCTGACTGTGGCGCCCAGCTACCCGGCGGGACGCTTTCCCGGGGCGTTCAACTGGACGGTGGAATGGGGCGCGGCGGCGGTCCTGACGCCCTGGCAGCACTACCAGTGGTTCGGGGACCGACAAGTGCTCAAGGGCAATTACGACATGATGCGCCGTTTCACCGACTTCGTCGGGCTGGAGGCAAAGGATGGCCTGGCTGCTGCCGGGCTGGGGGATTGGTATGATTACGGTCACGGCCATCCGCCAGGGCCGTCGCGATTCACGCCGACAGACCTTTCTGCCACGGCCACCTGGGGCCTTTGCGCCGATGCCGTTGCACGCGCCGCTGACGCGCTGAGGAAAGGCCGTGACGCAAAGGCCTACCGCAAGCTGCATGCGCAGATCGGAGCAGATTTCCGGCGGCGCTTCCAGGACCCGGCGACGCGTAAGCTTCGCCACCATGGCAGCCCGCAATGTGCCAACGCCATGGCCCTGTGCGCCGGGTTAGTCCCGCCCGAAGACCGCGCGCTGCTCATTGAGGACATCATCGCGGACCTGGAGCAACGCGGTTGGCAGCAGACTCCGGGCGACGTTGGCCACGTCTATCTCATTCGCGCGCTGGCCGAGGCCGGACGTTCGGATGCCCTGCACCGCGTCTATTCGCGCACCGGCCTGGGCAGCTACGGCGGCATTCTTGCCAAAGGGCTTACCTCCTTGCCAGAGACCTGGGATGCTATGATGGACGGTTCACAATCCCTCAACCACTGCATGTTGGGCCACGTGATGGAATGGTATTACGGCTATGTCGGCGGCATCCGGCAGCCCGCCAACAGCATCGGCTGGCGCCAAGTCCTTATTGCGCCAAATCCCGGCCCCCTGACCAGCGCGGAAGCCGCAGTGGATACACCCCGCGGCCGTGTTGTCAGCCAATGGCGCCAGGACGACGCCACCTTCCGACTCGAGGCCGAGGTCCCCAAGGGTGTGAAAGCAACGGCCATCCTGCCTTCCGGTGCCCGCCAGAAGCTGCGCAGCGGGCAGCAGACACTTCAAGAACCTCTGTCCTAGTTTTACATCACTGTTCACGCCTGGAACGAATGGTCCGAAGGCAGCACGCTCGAACCCGAGAAGGAATACGGCTACGGCTACATCGAAGCCATTAAGGCCGTATTGGGGTACACGCAATAGCAGATTGGCAGTACATCAGCGCTCGCGGCTTTCCGGTGAGGCCTTTGGTGCACGGATTTCACACCTATTCGGTTAGCCAGGAGCGAACTGCGTCACAAGGGGGCGGCGCAATACTCGGATCAGGCCATCAAGCTGCGCGCTGCTGTGCTCGCTGGAGATGACAAAGCGGAAGTAACCGTTCGGCGGGCCGCCGGGGTACTTTATGAGCGGCGGGAAAATGCCGGCCGCGAAAAGAGCGCGGCTGAGGCGGGCGGCCTCGCCCGGACGCTGGGGCAGCAGGGGGATAATCGGTCCGGGCTTTTCGGGCAACGGCAAGCCGGCTTGGCGCAAGGCTGTTTTCACGTGTGCCGCGTTTGCATGCAGTCTCTGCCGGGCTTTGCGATTGGCTCTTAGAATTCGCAAGGCTGCCAACGCCGCATTAGCCAGCGGCAAGGGCAGGGGAGTGCTGCCGATGAACATCCGGCTCTTGTCCAAGATTCGTTGGCGGAATGCTTCGGTGCAGAGAATCGCGCCCCCATAGGCGCCCAACGCTTTGCTCAGGGTAACCGTCTGGACAATGCGGCGGCGGCTCACGCCCGCGTGTTCCACCGCCCCTTTGCCGGTCGGACCCAACACTCCAGCCCCGTGCGCATCGTCCACCAACAGTAACGCGTCTCCAGGGAGAAGATCCAGATACTCGGCCAGGGGAGCCGCCGATCCGTCGCCGGAAAACATCCCATCACTGAGCACGAGCAGCTTCGACGCTGGTCCACAACGGCGGACCACCTGGGCCAGGGCTGCAGCATCGCGGGACTTGAAGCAGAGCACGGGGCAATCCAGCAACCGCGCCGCATCGAGGAGGGAAGTGTGCGCCCGGTCATCAATCAGCGCGTGCGAGAAGTTTCCGGCCAGTGCCTGCGCAGCAATCAGGTTGGTCGAGTAGCCGGTGGATACCAACAGCGCGCGCTCTGCCCCAAAAAAGCCCGCCAGTTCGGCTTCCAGTTCGCGGTAAAGCACGTGGTTTCCTGTGGTCAAACGAGAGGCGGCGACGTTCAATCCGTATTTCTTCACGCCGGCCTGCAGGGCCGCAATGACCCGCGGATGGCTGGCGAGGCGGAAGTAGTCGCAGCCGGAATAATAGGAGAGTTTGCGCTGGCGAAAGCGCACGAAAGTCCGGTCAACTTGCTGAAGCGGCTCAGGCTCGGTCATCGCGGTAACATATAAGCCAGCCGTGCAGGAAGAGCACGGAGAAAATGAGTGCGCCTACGGTTTGGGCGCCACAGCCTGGGGCATGATCTGCACCACGTCCCGCGGCTGCAGGGGAATGTCTTCCCCGCTCAGCAGACGTTTTGGCTCGATCTGGGTCGCGATGCAATTGTGCACGATGATGATTTGGCCAGGGTCGGCGGCCCCGCAATAATCCGCCATCACCAGAGCTCTAGCCAGGGTGAGTCCCTCGGTCCAGGGCACGACGCGGTTTCGCACCTCGCCGTTGACCGTAACACTTGGGTCTGCAGCCAGATCCTGATTCTGCTGCATTCTGACCATAGCTTCCTGCTGCCCGGCTATGAAGGCGGCGCGCGCCTTGGCCTCGGCCCTGCTGCGGCTAACACAGCCTCCAACTGGGACAACGAGGAGCAACAGGACGCACAAACGGGGCAGGAGCAACCATTCAAACCGTTCGAGCCGCCCGGCATTGATGATTCTCCACGCCTTCACTCTTCCCCCGGTCGCTTCAGAATCTTCCCAAACTCGCCTTCTGTCGGATCAATATCAATTCGCGTCGGTGGCTTCGTGCCCTGCCCGTGTGCGTGTGCACCATGCCTTGGCTCCGAATTTGAGGGCTTGGGCATCAGGGGAAAGGCGGGCGGGCGCGACGGCGGGGGCATGGCGCCGCCCGCTTCGCTGTCAGCCGGTTCAGGGCTTTTTCCCGGTATGTGCCAATTCTTGCGGCCGTCCAGCCATGCCCGGTATCGCTGCAATGTCCACATTCCGTGCTCCGCCCCCGTCTCCAACGACGAACTGATCTTGAAGAAATCACGGTTGCGGATGAAGTTCTTTACCGCATGCGTCGGCACGAGAATTTCGCATTCCGGAACGCGGATGTTGAACTCGGGGCGAAAGTGCAGCCGTTGAGAAATAACCGCCAGCATGCAATCCGCCAATTGCGCGGCCACGCTGCTTTGTATTTCGGCCGGGAAGGCCGACACAACCCGTTGGAGGGCCTCAGCGCAGGTTGAGGAATGGACCGTGGCCATCACCAAGTGTCCGGTTTCCGCGGCGGCCAGCGTCAGCCGCATCGTTTCCGGGTCGCGCATCTCGCCCACCATCAACACATCTGGATCCTCGCGCAGCGAGTCTATGAGCGCCTGTTCGAAGCTTGGCGTATCACGGCCGACTTCCCGCTGCCGGATATAGGCGCGCCGCGGGCGGAAGGTGAACTCGATGGGGCTTTCAATGGTCAGGATGTGGCGCGTCTCCGTCATGTTGATCTGCTCAATCAGCGCAGCCAGGGTCGAGGACTTGCCAGAGCCGGTTGCGCCGCTGACCAGGATTAACCCGTGGTGGCCGGCGACCAGCCTCTTAAAATCGGGATGAAGGTTGAGCTTATCAATAGTGGCGATGAAGGAAGAGAGCAGCCGGATGGCGAAGCCCATCCCGCGCGAAGTCATGAGAATGTTCAACCGGCAGCGGGAGCCGCGGTAGTTCCGCGAGCAATCGTAAGACCGCTGCTCGAGAAACCGCGGCCACTCTTGCTCGCCGATCACGCCGTGCGCCCATTCCATCAGCAGGTTTGGCGGCAGCGGGTCTCCGGTGGTGCGCAGCTCGCCGCGAACCCGTATCGCCGCCGGCAGCCCCGCTTCCAGGTGCAAGTCACTGGCCCCGTTGCTCGCCGCCAGACTGACTAGTGATTCGAGGTCCATATTCCAATTCTATCTTCCAGGGCCGGGCAAGGCAAAGGATTCCTTAATAACCCAACGGCTGCATGCTTGGGCGCATGATTTGGCGACGAGCCGGTGCCTCGGGGAGGGCAATTTCGGACAGCGGCATTAGTTTGGCCGAAACATCCGCCATGCCGCGTCCCCGCGCGCGCCCGTGGGTGTCAGTTCTCCGGGGGGGCTCTCGCTCAGGCCGTTTGCCCCTTTCGCTCCTGCACGCCTTGCTTCCAATCCGTAACCACCGCCCGCATTTGCTCCGCTGCATTGAGTTTGGGCTTTACGTGCTTGAGGCTGTACCAGGGCAGCATCCCCAGCAAATCGGGCGTTACCAGAATCTGCCCGTCGCAGTCCGGGCCTGAGCCAATTCCGATAGTGGGAATGGAAATCTGCCGCGTGAGTTCTTTCGCCACGTGCGGGGTGACCAGTTCGAGCACGACAGCAAAAGCCCCCGCATCGGCCAGGGCATGCGCGTCCGCCAGCAATTGCTGGTGCTCGGGTTCATTCTTGCCCTTGACGCGGTACCCGCCTTCCTCCAGGACGTGCTGAGGCAGCATTCCCAGATGACCCAGGAAAGGAATGTCGGAGGCTATGATCGCCCGGATCTGCTCCAGGATTTCGCGGCCGCCCTCGGCCTTGACTGCTTCCGCGCCTGCTGCGATCAGACGCTTCGCATTGGTCAGCGCGTCCGCGACGGTGTCGTAACTGCGATAGGGCATATCTGCTGCGAGCAACGCGCGCGGTTCGCTCCGGGCCGCTGCCCGGACGTGGTGCTCCATTTCGGCCATTGTGACATGGGTGGTGTCTGGGTAGCCCAACACCACCATGCCCAGCGAGTCGCCCACCAAAAGCAAGGGAATGCCTGCCTGGTCCAGCAGACGCGTCATCGGGAAATCGTAGGCTGTCAGCGCGGCGATCTTCTCACCTCGCGTTTTCATCAAACGGATGGCATCAGCAGTGATTTTGCTTCCTGTCATGTTTCAACCATCGCGGTGGAACCGGGACTGGACAAGCGGAAATTGAACGTGGGTGGGGGGAGCGTTTCCCGCCATCCGGACGCATCACAACTGTGGGGGCTGTCGTTCTTGCGGAGAATTGAGATGGGTCCTTGCCGTTGCCGGCTACTTGCTAAAGCTTGCCAGCAATTCTGCCGGGGCAACCGTGGCGGTGCCGGTCTTTCCGACGACGATCCCGGCTGCGTGATTGGAGATGATCGCCGCTTCCAGTGGCGAAGCGCCCGCCGCAATTGTCAGGGTGAAGGTGGCGATGACTGTATCGCCCGCGCCGGACACGTCAAACACTTCCCGGGCAAGCGTGGGGATGTGAAACGGCTTGTGGTTGTGCTGGCAGAGCAGCATCCCGAGTTCTCCCAGGGTGATCAAAAGCACAGCCGGACGGAGTGTGCGTAGCAGGCGTTCAGCGGCCCGCAACAGGTTCTTGTCTTTGAGCGGACTACTGTGCCGCGTTTCATCCGATAGGCCGGTCAGTTCAAAGGCTTCCTTGCGGTTCGGTGTGATGAGCGAAAGGCCGGACAAATCAAGCTGATGCACGGGTTTGGGGTCCACGCTCAGCCAGACTCCGTGAGCGCGGCAAATTCGCTTGATTCCATCCAGCAGCGGCTGCGTTACCACACCTTTGCCGTAATCGCCGACGATGACGGCCGGAACGCGAGGGATCATCTCCTCGATCGTAATGACCAACCGCCCGCTGAGGGCGGAGCTCAATCCGCTGCGGGATTCGCGATCAATCCGCACCACCTGTTGCTTGTGGGCCACGACGCGCGTTTTGACGCTCGTGGCGCGCGTGGCGTCGGCGATCAACCCGCGGCAGCCGATGTGGTGTTCGCCCAGCAGGCGCTTCAGTTGCGCGCCCGCCGTATCGCGGCCGATTGCGCCGAGCAACTCGGTCCGCACATGGAGGGCTGTCAGATTCCGCGCGACGTTGGCCGCGCCGCCGGGCATGAAGCTCTCGCTCTCGAAATCCAGCACCGGTACCGGCGCTTCCGGTGAAATGCGCCCCACGCTACCCTGCACAAAATGGTCGAGCATGGCGTCGCCGACAACCAATATGCGGTTCTGCTGGGCCCGGGCCAGAATCTGGCGCGCGCGGGCAACGGAAAGCCAGGTTTCGTTCATGTCCGGGCCTATTAAGCCAGAGCGGTGCTGGTTTGTCGAGCCGATGGGGCGCATTCGTGAGTCCTTGGCAATTGGAGGCGCAGGGCGACATGGGCGTCGACTCAGAATCGACATTGTTAGTTGCGAGACCAGAGAGCGGACCAATCTTGGTTTTGGAGCGCGGCCTTTAGCGCGAGCATATTGGCCAAGCCCTCAGGCTTCCAGAACTGGCCGATGCGTTTGACGCGAGTCTGAAGTTGGCCGCAGGTTGATTCCATGGGGCCGGTCCCGATGGGGCTGCCTTTGGCCGCCAAGTCCTGGTAATGCAGATGCTCGCGGTGGGTTTGAAAATGCGCGATCTCGCGCTGCAGCAGATCACTGAGGGACAGGCCGGCGGCCTGCCGCTGTGCGGGCAGGGCTTCGAGTACGTTGATCACCTCGGCTTGTTGGCCGTGCTTAAGTTGATGAAGCAGCGGTTCGACCCAGGCTC
>CAZHEW010000133.1:2856-8169 GCA_964531815.1 uncultured Verrucomicrobiota bacterium | reverse complement strand
AAGTCCAGCAATTCATCACTTTGGGAAATCAGCCAACTATTCTTTCATGCACCCCGGCCGTGCTTTCGCGGGTCAATCTGGCCAGCGAGGGAGAGCTGGTTTGAGCGAGGCGTGAACTGGATTGTCAGCCACAGGTCCTGATGTATAGTCAAAACGAATGGCAGTCCAGAACCGCATTGTTAAGGTCCAAAAGCGCAACCGGGCACTTGTGAAGTTCGACGACACCCGCATTCGGCGGGCGATTCTCAACGCCGCCAGGTCCATCGGCGGCTTCGAACAGGATCGCGTGTCCGGGGTCAACGAGACCCTGTTTCAGGCTTACGGCAGCGAGGACAAGATCGCCGGGTTTCTGGCCGACGCGGTGGTCGTTTGCCTGAACTCAGACCCGCACCACCTGATCTCCAACTTTCCGCCGACCATCGAGACAATCCAGGACGAAGTGCTCCACGCGCTGCGCAGCTACGGTTTCCAGAACACCGCCGACGCCTACGAATGCTATCGCTGGGGCCGGCATTGGCTGCGGGAAGGCGCGATCCGGCCTGACAAGTTCGCGGGCAACGGCTTCCCGCGGGCGCGGATGGACCAGACGCTGGCGTGGAACCGGCAGCACGGCTGCGACACTGTGGCCGGCCTCAACGAAGTTGTCCGCCGCGGGACGATCAAGGCATTGGTGCACGAATCACTCGCCCTTTACGAGCAATCACTCGATGAAGCCGCCGGGAAGGTCATGCAGCGCCTGAGCGGCGGCGACCAGCTCCGCATGATGTGGGTCAGCGGCCCCAGTTCCTCCGGCAAGACCACCACCACCGTCAAGCTGACCGAGCGGCTCCAGAAACGGGGCCTGCGGTTTCTCATGCTAAACCTCGACGACTATTTCTGGTCGCTGGTCGAGCATCCGACCGATTGGATCAACGACCGCAATTACGAGACTCCCGAGGCGCTGGACATTCAGTTGCTCAACAGCCACCTCACCGGCCTGCTGGCGGGCGAGACGATTGAGAAACCCATCTACAGTTTCAAGGAAGGCCGCCGGATCGCGACCAAACACATCAGGTTGGAGCCCGACCAGATTCTCCTGCTCGATTGCCTGCATGGACTTTACCCGCCGATCACCGAAGGCATCCCGGCGGCCGCGCAGTTCCGCCTCTACATCGAGACGCAGAACGTGCTGGCCGAAGGCGACGGGAGCAGCGGCCGGCGCACCCAATTTACCGATGTGCGCCTGCTGCGGCGCATGTTGCGCGACGTCCAGCATCGCAATCACAGCCCGCTGCTGACCATCCTGCACTGGCACTACGTCCGCGCCGGCGAACTGTTCAGCATCATCCCCTTGAGCGGCCTGGCCGACCACGTCGTCAACGGCGGATTCCCCTTCGACCTGCCGGCCCTGAAACCGTTTTTCTCCGGCCCGGGCGGCTACCTGCCCCGCCCCGAGGATTTCGAGTCCTATTCCGGCTTCCTGGACGCCCGCATCCGCTACGAGCGGGTCAGGCATCTGCTGGAGTCTGTCGAGGGCTTGAGCCGGGAACAGGCCGCGAGCTACGAGGTTATCCCCGGGGATGCCGTCATCCGCGAATTCATCGGCGGCAGCACCATCAAGATTCCACACAACGAGTAACTCGCTTTGCGCATGAAGAACTTACTGATCCTGGTCCTGGGAGTGGCAATCGGCGGCGCGGCGGTTTGGTTCTACACGACCTACCGGCATGATCCGCGTTGGGAGTCCGCCGAGAAGAAAGTGGAGGACGCCGCCCTGAGCACCCGAGACGCGGCGCAGGACAAGATTCGCGACCTCCGCTTGAGCCCCGAGGACATCAAAGATGAGCTGGCCCGCACCGGCCAGATCATCCGCCGCGAGGCGCGCGAGGCCGGCCACGCGCTCGCCGATGCCACCGCCGACGCCCGCATCACAACTGCGATCAAGGCCAAGCTGGTCGCCAGCCGCGATCTGTCGGCGCTCAACATCTCTGTTAACACCACTGCCGGGGTGGTCACTTTGTCCGGCGCCGTCTCCTCGGCTGAGCATGTCAGCAAGGCGATCCTGCTGGCGATGGAAACCGACGGCGTGCGCGAGGTGGTTTCCACCCTCCAAGTGAAACCAAAGGCCAAACCTTAGTTTCCCGCAGTTTGCGCTGGAACAACCTGTCCCCGGGCGGTCGTGTGAATGTCAGCTAACAAGTTGCGCCGTGCCCGCCCAACTGTGACGCCCGGCTTGGAGCCGGGGCCTGACGGCTTAGGAAGCCGAGTCCGATGCTGCCGACGCCGCCGGCGGCGCTGGCCGCTGGTTCGCCCCGGGCTCGTCCAGCGTCTCCTCCTGCCGGGGATTCCTGGCGCGCTTGTTGCGCGGTAGGGGACTGATCACTGCGTTGAGATCGCGATCGCCGAGCATCTTCGGCGGCGAATCCGCCTGCCCCCACGGGGCAACTTCCTTGACGAAGCGGTTCACCACCTCAAACCCGAATTCCGTGTGCGCCTTCTGCCGTCCGCGGAAACGCAGCTTGACCCGCACCTTCATGTCTTCGCACAGGAAATCAATGGCCTTGCTCAGCTTGGTCGCGAAATCGTGCGCATCAATCGCCGGCGAGAGTTGAATCTCTTTCATCCTGCTCGCCGCTTGCCGGCCGGACGAGTCCTTGTGCCGCTTGGCCTCCTCGTACATGAACTTGCCGTAATCCACGATCCGGCACACGGACGGCGTGGCGTTGGGCGCGATCTCCACCAGATCGAGCCCCTTGCCCATCGCGATGCGCAGCGCCTCGTTGAGCGACATCACCCCAAGCTGCTGCCGGTTCTCGTCAAGCACACGCACTTCGCGCGCGCGGATCTTGCCGTTGCGGCGATGGAGGGGCTCCCGGGAATAACGTGAACGGAAGGGAAAGGGGCGGCTCAATCAAACCTCCCCGGCTGGAGTTCATTCATGCGGCGATATTCTGCCAAACTTGCTGCCACTGCGTAATGGTTAATGACTACAAGGCTATTTTCGCACGTCGCCGCTCGCAGGCAAGCATAATGTGACATCCCGGCAATCCGCGGGGCATCTCAATTCCCGGCAACGGCCCGGAGGGTTGGGACACGTGCCAGCGGTTTCTGGCGCCTCGGACGCCTTCCCCGGCCCAAGCCGGTCAGGCCCGGTCTGGAACTAATCCACGCGCTTCCGCGCCGCAAGTTGGCAATCGCCTGTCCGCACATCGCGCCGGTGCCCTCCTTCACCTGCGCGCCCCCGTCCCACTACCGGAGAACCTCTAACTTCAAGTTAGAGGTTCTCCGGTAGTGGGACGGGGGCAGGACCATGGCGAGAGGGCGGGGCGCGGGGGCGAAGGCGGTGCGGAAGTGCCGTGCGGACAGGCGGTAGCCCCCGGGCGGGGCCGAATGGCGCGGATTGGGTCCGGATTGGGCCTGACCGGCTTGGGCCGGGGAAGGCGTCCAAGGCGCCAGAAACCTTTGTTACATGACCCCCCATTTGGGGGACGTTCCCCAATTGTTGAGCAAACGCCTCGCCCGGCACGAAACGCGGGTTGGTGTTGCCCCACACTGCCGCGCTGTCCCCCGAGTGATGGTGGTTGCGCTTCCTTGGGCAGCTCGCTAGGCTGTCGGCATGCTCAAGCGCTTCGTTTTCCCGCGCAGCGTTGAAGCCCTCCTGGCTTTGTTGCTCATCCTTTTCCTCGCTGGCCCTGAGCCCGCCCATGGCGCTGAGGATATCCCGGTGGATGCTCCGCAGGATTCCATTATGGCCGAGCCGGCCGAGATTCAGGAGATGCAGGACTGGGCCAGCGCCGTCTTTACGGGGCGCCGGTTGGCTGGCCGGGAACCGGCTGTGCGCGTGCAACTTCGCCGTCAGGAGCACAGCAACTTGCGTTTCGGCCTGTCCTGCATCGAAACGCCGATGCAAATCGGCCAGCGGAAGTTCAAGCACGGGCTGGGGACTCATGCCAACAGCGAGATCGTCCTCCGTCTGCCGCCCGACGCGGTGGAGTTCAGGGCGGTCGTTGGCATAGACAACAACCCGGACACCGAGGGGGTGCGGGGCTCCGTGCAGTTCAGCGTCGAGATTGCGGGCAAGAGCGTCTTTCGCACGCCGGTGCTGCGCGGCACCAACGCGCCCACGCCGGTCAAGGTCGCCCTGCCTGAAGGCACGCGGGCGATTACGCTCAAGGTGGATGCCACGGCTGACGGCGCCAGCCATGACCAGGCTAATTGGGCCCAAGCCTGCATTGTCACCGGCGATGGCCAGGTTCACTGGGCGGACGAGGACGTCCAGCCCTTCACCCAGAGGGCGCGGCCTTTCTCTTTCCGCTACGGGGGCGTTCCTTTCTCCCCCACGCAGGACGACTGGCAGCGCACCGCACAGACCCGGGACACCCAAACCCGCATCATCCATCAGGCAAGCTGGACTGACCGGAAGACGAGTCTGCGCGTGAGCGCCACCGCCACCGCCTTCAAGCGTTACCCGGCGGTCGAGTGGGCGCTGGAGTTCGAGAATCGGGGCACAGCGGACACGCCGCTGATCGAGCAGGTGCAGGCCCTCGATGTCCAGTTGCGCACCGGCTACCACCGCAAGCCGGTCAAGCTGCATCATTTGACGGGTGATATTTGCGGGGAGCGGTCGTTCCTGCCGCTCGAGACCGAGGTTGAGCCGGGCAGGGAGGTGGTGCTGGCGCCGGAGGGCGGTCGCCCCTCCACCGGCGCGTTTCCGTTCTTCAACGTGGCGTACGGCGACGAGGGCTTGATCGCCGCCGTCGGGTGGTCCGGCCAATGGCGTTCTGTCCTCAACCGTTCTGCCGGGGGGCCGGCCAGGTTGCGGGCGGGGATGGAGAGGCTTTGCTTGAGTTTGCACCCGGGCGAGAAGATTCGCACGCCGCGCATCCTCATTCTGCCGTGGAGCGGGGACCGGCTGGCGGCGCACAACCGGTTCAGGCGCTTGATGCTGTTCGAATATACGCCGCGGCAGAACGGGCGGCCGCTGGCCTTGCCGATCGCGCTGCAATGTTTCGACCGCTATGTCAGCAAGCTCCCGGACTGGGGGACCGAAGCCACCCAGATCCGCGCGGCCAGGGCAGCGTACAACACGGGGTGCGACATGCACTGGCTGGATGCCGCCTGGTTCGAGGGCGGATTCCCCAACGGGGTCGGCAACTGGTTCTGTCCCGCCGAGCGTTTTCCCAAGGGCCTCAAGCCGGTGAGCGATGTCTGCCGGCAGTTGGGCCTCAAGTTCATGGTGTGGTTCGAGCCGGAGCGCGTGGCGCCGGGCAGCCAGATAGCCCGCGAGCACCCCGAGTTTGTTTTCGGCGGTGACAAGGGCGGCCTGTTCAAGCT
>CAZHEW010000133.1:0-2756 GCA_964531815.1 uncultured Verrucomicrobiota bacterium | reverse complement strand
GCCGAAGTCAAAGAGAACCAGAAGTACTGGTATGGCGATTTCTACCCCCTGACCTCGTGCGATCTGGGCCCTGGCGCATTGATTGCCTGGCAGCTTCACCGCAGCGACCTCGATGCAGGCATTGTGCTGGCCTTCCGTCGCAGCGAATGCCCTTATCCCGTTCTGCAAGCCCGTCTGCGCGGGCTTAACCGGGGGGAGTCCTACAACGTGGACATTTTCGAGGAGGGGCGCACCAATCAAGTGCGCACGCTGATGGGCAGACAGCTTGCCACCAACTTCGAGTTGCGCATGTCCAAACGCAGCACCAGCCTGCTGGTGCGCTATAAGCGGGGCACCGGTCCGGTTTCCGCTCCGAAATGAGCTTGCGCCGGCTCCGACGGGTCGCCCGGCAGGGAGTCGTCCCAGACACGGGCCGAAAGGACTAAGCACCCCCCTCGAACCGACCTGATAGGGCCTCCAAACCCTGCGGGAATGTGATGCCGTCCCAACCCGCCGCGTTGCGCTCCGTCGCCTCTCGCGGGATGCCTCTCGCGGGATTGACTATGCGCTCGAGGTAACGCACATTTTGCCCTCCATTGCAGAGCCCTGAAAAGCAAGTGAAGATAGACCGTGCCAATGTCCTGGGGGTTGGCATCAGCGCGATCAATTTGGATTCCGCCGTGGCGGCGGTGGCCGAGGCGCTGGAGCGGAAAACCAAGGGTTACGTTTGTGTGACGGGGGTGCACGGAGTCAGCGAAGCCCAGGCGGACCCCGCTTTTCGGGCGATCCTGAACCGTGCGTTTCTTACCACGCCCGACGGCATGCCGATGGTCTGGATGGGCCGCTGGCAGCGGTTCCGGCAGATGCGACGGGTTTATGGCCCCGACCTGATGCTGCGCGTGTGTGAGTTCACTCAGCCGCGGGGTTACACGCACTTTCTCTATGGCGGAGCGCCCGGCGTGGCCGAAACCTTGAAGAGCCGGTTGGAGGCGCGGTTCCCGGGGCTGAAGATCGTTGGCACTTATACGCCTCCCTTCCGGCCCCTGAACCCTGCCGAGGAGCAGCAACTGGAGCGCCTCGTCGGCGAGCTGAAGCCGGACATCTTTTGGGTGGGGCTCAGCACGCCGAAACAGGAGAAGTTCATGGCGCAATACTGGCAGAAGCTCGATGCGACTCTGTTCTTTGGGGTGGGCGCGGCGTTTGATTTTCACGCCGGCCGAATGCGGCAGGCCCCGCTCTGGATGCGGCGCAGCGGTTTGGAATGGCTGTTCCGCCTGTGCTGCGACCCGGCCCGACTCTGGAAACGCTACCTCAAGAACAACCCGCTGTTTATCCTGCGCGCATTCAGCCAGGTGACGCACCTCAGAAGGTATCCGCTCGGTTAACACTCGCGAAGAACCTCCTTTGGTCGGCGCTGGGCGGAAAAGAAGGGGGGTGAGGTGCAAAGGCAGAAGGCCAGAAGTCGGCAAAAATCAGGCGAAAATCAGGGCTTGACACCAGGGCCTCCGCTTGAGTAGATTCCATTACATTGAGTGGCGGTCCGGATCAATCCAATTTCGCCGCGCGATACCCTGCACCCGCGATGTAATGCAAGATGGCAAGTTGATTGGCCACGCTTGACCACGCTCCACAAACGACCGGCTGGAGAAACAAACTGTGCTCCGAGTAAGTCACCTTGGCAAACGGGAGTTTTCGCCCTCGAGACGAGACTAACAAAACGGCCAGCAATATGAAGACGTCGAACATTGGCTGCCTGACCGCCGGCTTGGCTGCGGCACTCTTTGCCAGCCAGGGGCGGGCTTCGATCACCCTCGAACTCGGCAGCCCGGAATATGCCGCCGCCGGGGAGGTTTCCATCAACGGCTACGTTGGGGCTTCGCCCGGCGCCGTCACCAACCTGGTCTGGGACTGGGGCGATGGCACGACCAACGAAAGCTGGTTCCCCGCCACGCACGCGTATTTGACCAACGGCGATTACACCGTGGCAGTGACCGCTAATGCTGACACCGGGGAAAGCCAGACCGAAACCTGCGCCGTGTTCATCGGCAACGCCGGCCTCAACATTGACCTTTGGCTCATGGACCCGGAATACAGTGTCTGCGGTTGCGTTGCGATCAATGGTGGTGTCAGCACCCAAGCCGGGGAAATCACCAACGTCGTGTGGGTTTGGGGCGACGGCACGACCGACGAAAGCTGGTTTCCCGCCACGCATCAGTATCCAGACAATGGCGATTACACCGTGGAAGCAACCGCTTATGCCGACACCGGGGAAAGCAACACCGTTAGCTGCACCGTGGTCATCACCAACATCTGCAGCAACATCGTGCTCCAACTTGCGGAGCCGGATTATGCCGCCTGCGGGCAGGTTTCCATCAACGGCTATGTCGCGGCTGCACCCGGCGCCATCACCAACCTGGTCTGGAACTGGGGCGACGGCACCACCCACAGCAGTTGGTTTCCTGCCACGCATGCCTACTCGGCGAATGGCGAGTTCATCGTGAGGGTGACCGCCTATTCAGACGGGAATGAAAGCCGCGTCGCACTCCAGCCGGTGACGGTGACAACTATCACCCCGGATTGCATCGCCCCGCGGCTTTCGATCGCTCTCAACGCTCAGCTTTCAACCCTGGTTGTCTCCTGGCCCGCGCCCGCCGAGGGCTGGAGGCTGGAAAGCACCAACGCGTTGCCCCGGGCTGCCGCCGCCTGGCCGCAAGTGCCGCCGCCGTATCAGACCAACGGTGGCACGATTTCCGTGACCTTCACCAACATCTCGCCAA
>CAZHEW010000132.1:0-8178 GCA_964531815.1 uncultured Verrucomicrobiota bacterium | reverse complement strand
TTCAATGGCAGTCACCGCCAGGTCCAGCTCACCTTTCTGGAGCATGTTCTCGAACTCCTGTGGGTAGCCCTCGCGCAAGGAGATTTTGAGATTAGGGAACCGTTTGCGGACGTTTTGGAACACCTCCGGCAAATGCTCGCGCAGCACGATCGTGGTTGCGCCGACCCGAATCTGCCGGGCTTTGCCCCCCTGCAATTCGCCGGCTATCAGGTCTAGGTTGGCGAAGAACGGCTCGATGAAACGATGCAGCTTCTCGCCGGCGGGTGTCAGCGTGAAGGGCCGCCGCTGAAACAGCGTCACCCCGAGGTACTCCTCCAACTGCGCCACCTGCCCGCTCACCGCGGGTTGCTGAATGCCGTAGGGTATGTTGCGCACCGCCTCAGTGATGCCGCCATGGCGCGCGACGTAGTAAAACAGTTCGAGATGGTGAATGTTCATGGGCCTGGGACGGTTTTTTGACGGCCGCCAGCTTGCGCCCAACGGCGGGGGCGCGCAACGGTTAAATACGGTTCAATAGGGGCACCCAAAGCTCCGCCGGTGGCGGCAAATCCCTCCCCGGATGCTGTGTCACAGGCGGGAGTTGGTTCTTCTGCGGGGCCGATCACGTCGTAGCGAGAACCATCCGCAAAGGGCCGATGTTGCAGCGCTTTGCGAACCGCAGCCCGGGAGCGCAAACCACATGGGCGCGCGGGCACCGTTCCCCGCCGGCCGCTCCAGAGCAAGCCAGCTACTTCTTGTCTTTCTTCTTCTCGTCCTGGTTGTCCGCTGGTTTCTCTTCCGCCTTGGGGGCTTCGGCGGGCGCGCCGGCATTGAGTTGCGAGAGGATGGCGTCGGTCAGGTCATTTTCGTTGCTGGCGTAGAGCAGGATGGGCGTGCCGCTGGAGCTTTCCGCCGCCGTGTCGAACACGGTTCCATACCCGGCGGAGGTCGCCTTGGCCTTAACGACGGCGCGAATTTCCTCAACGATCTTGTCCCGCATGCGTTTGCGCTGCTCGTCCAGGGTGGTGCGGGCCTGGCGCTCATATTGCGCGATGGCCTCCTCGTTATCCTTGATCAGTTTGAACTTTTCTTCGGCCGACTTCTTGCGCTTGTCGCGTTCCTCGATTGAGAGGGCCTGGTTGTTGGCGTCGGCGAGCAGGGTTTGATACTCGTCTTTGGCTTTCTTCCATTCCTCGATCATGGCCTTGTGGTCCTTCTCGATGTCGGCGGCGCGATCCTTGAGCGAGGCGTCGGCTTGTTTTGTCTTCCAGTAATTGTCGAAGAGCTTGCGCAGATCAACAGTGGCGATTCGTCCTTGAGCCCAGGCGCAATCGCCCAACAAGGAAACCACCAGCAGCGCCGGAAGAATTTTGCTTAACAGACTTTTCATTGTGGAATGAGCCAACCAGAGTTTTCCCCGGCCGGCAATCCGAAACTGCCCGAGGATGCCGGCGCGTAAGAGATGAGACAAAGCACAGCCGCGAACGTTCAAGAATCTGCGGCCCAAGCTAGAACATCCGCTCCCAGCCGACGCCAAACTGGAATTTGCCTGAGCCGCTGTTGTATTCATCGTGATGAATGGGGATGCCGTAGTCGAGGCGGAGCGGGCCGATGGGCAGGTTGAGGCGCAGGCCAATGCCCCAGTTGTCGCTGAAGTCGCTCAGGTTGAAGCTGTAGGGGCTGCGGCCCACGCTGCCGATGTCGTAGAAAAGCGCGAAGCGGACTCCCAGCCCGCGCTCCTGCTCGAAGATGGGAATGCTGTATTCCGCCGTGCCGAACCAAAAAGTATCGCCGCCAATCGGCTCGTCATCCGGCAGGTCCGGTTGTTGGCGCGGGCTGATGTAGCGGTATTTGAAGCCGCGCAGGTTGTAGAGGCCGCCAAGATAGAAACGCTCAAAGAACGGCACGTCATCCGACCCGCCAACGGCCCCCGCCACACCCGTCCGCGCGCCCAATTCGAGCACATGCCCCGGGAAGAGGCCGCGGAAGTACCAGGCGCTGGTCAGCTCCAGTTTGTAGAAGGTGTCCGTTCCGGTTGTGATTTGGGCCGTCAGCTCGGAGCGCTGGCCTTTGTTGGGCAACCTGACGCTGTTGCGCGTGTCGTAGGCGAGCGAGGTCCCAAACCGCGACAGGAGGTGGCTGCCCTCGGCGTCCAGAATGTCATCCGGCACATTGGCGCCGGGGCCCCGGGTCACCGCTTCGCTTGTCAAGTCAATATTCACGGCCTCGAGCGAGTAGTTGATGCCGCCGCGCAGGGACTCTCTGCCCAGCGCGCGCTCCAGGCTCACGCGTCCTCCCCCGCGGAGTTCGTCATACAGGTCATTGGGGCTGAGAAAGCTGTATTCATGATAATACAGGTCAACCCCCAACTGAAGTTTGCGTTCCAGGAACCAGGGTTCAATAAAAGTGATGGTGTAATCCTGGCGCTCGGTGCCGATCATCGCCCGCAGCCGGAGCTTCTGGCCGCCTCCCCGGAACCAGGGCGGCTGGAACGGATGGGACAAATTGAAGTTGCCCTCGTAAAGCTCCACATACCCCACCAGCGCGTCCACGCTGCTGAATCCCGCCCCCATCATCACGTTCCCGGTCCGCTTGTCTTCCACATCGAACACGAGGTTCCTGCGGTTCGGGACATCCGTGGGCTCCGGCCGGGCCTCGACCCGCTCAAAGTATCCTAAACCTTCGAGGCGCGATTTGCTGAGTTTGACGCGCACCATATCGAAGAGTTCCCCGGGCGAAACAGCGAGTTCACGCCGGATGACTTTATCCTTCGTCCGGGTATTCCCGCGGACTTCGATCTTCTCAATGTAGGCCGGCTGCCCTTCCTGGATCTGAAACTCGAGGTCCATCGTGCCCGTTTCGGTATTGGGGATTCTGACCACCCGCAGATTGCGGGACGCTGTCTGCACGTCAATGTAGCCTTTGGCGCCGTAGAAATCCTCAACGGCCTCGATATCTTTGGCCAAACCGCCGGGAGTGAAAACGCCGCCCACGTCCATGGGCAACCCATTGGGGCCAATCGCGGCTTTGCTGCGACTGCGCTGATGCGCAGCTCGCAGCCCGGCCGTGATGTCCGGGGTGCTGAACAACTTGTTACCGGTGAATTTGACCGAGCCGACCTTGTACTGGTTGCCTTCGTACAGAGTGATCCGGACGATCAGGGTCCGCGGGGTCGGGTTGATGAACTGCACGTCCTTGATCTCGAAATCAATGTAGCCGGCGTTGCGGTAGAACTCCGCCAGTTTCTCCTTGTCCTCCTCGAACTGCTCGTCCTTGAAGTGTCCTTTGCGCGTCAGCCAGGAGAACATCCAATGTTTCCGGGTCTTGATGACCTTTCGGAGTTTCTTCAAAGGGAAGGCCTTGGCCCCGACGAAGTCCACCTCGACAATCTTGATTTTGGGGCTCTCGATGATGAGAAACGACGCGGTTCCGAGGCCTGCCGGCTCGTCAATGCTGAACTCGTAACTCGCTTCCGTCCGCGAGTAGCCCTTCTTCTGATACAGCTTCTGGATTTCCTGCTTGTCAGTAAACAACTTGCGCTCGTCGAGCGGCTCGCCGACTTTTGACGAGAGTTTCTTCAGCAGCTTGGCGTCCTTGAGCTTCGTGTTGCCCTGGAATTTGATTTCCGTCAGGCGCGGTTTGCCCTGAAGCTTGTAAGTCAGGATCATGCCGTCGTCCGTTGGGTCGGCGGTAACGTTGATGTTGTAGAAGAAGCCAGTGGCGTAGAGATTGCGCACATCGTCGTCCACGGATGCCGGGAGGTAGTGGTCCCCAACCTTCGAGCGCAACTGGGCGCGAACCAGGTCGTCGCTGGCGGCGGGCGGGCCGATGTGCTGGATGTTGATTCCCTGGATTTTGGGGCCGGCGTATTGCCCCCACCCGGCCGGCAACCAGGCCAGCAGCAGGAGAAGCACGCAGAAGCGAAGGAGTAATCTCATGGTCGCGGATTCAGTTTGGCACGTCTTCGTCAGCTACTTTGGCTGCGTTTTCAAATCGCGTATAGGATTTCAGGAACGTCAAATTCACATCGCCAGTCGGCCCATTGCGCTGCTTGGCAATCAACAGGTTCACTGGAACGGCGTCTTCTTCCACCGCGCCGCCGCCGTCCTCGTCGTCGCCGCTCGCTTTCGGCTTGTAGAGCAGCCCGACCACGTCGGCATCCTGTTCGATCGCGCCCGATTCTCGCAGGTCCGACAACCGCGGCGGGCGGCCTTTCTCGCGCTCAATCTCGCGGTTTAACTGGCTCAGGACAATCACCGGAACATTCAGTTCTTTAGCCAGCGCCTTGATGCCGCTGGAGATGTCGGCGATTTCCTGCTGCCGGTTTTCCGCGCGGCGTGAAGTAGAATGGAGCAACTGGAGATAGTCAACTACGAAAAGCTTGATGCCGTATTGCTGGGCCATGCGGCGGGCCTTGGCGCGCAGTTGCAGGATGGAGAGAGCCGAGGAATCGTCAATGAACAGCGGCGCGTTGGAGAGTTTGCCCGCCGCGCCGGTGAGCTTCGGGAAGTCGCGCTCCGCCAGGAAGCCCTCGCGCACGCTGCGCAGGTTCACCCGCGAGCGCGAACACAACATGCGCAGCACGAGCGATTCCGAGGTCATCTCCAGGCTGAACACGCCGACTGGCAGGCGTTGCTCGATGGCGACGTGCTCGGCGATGTTCATCGCCAGGGAGGTCTTGCCCATGCTTGGGCGCGCCGCGATGACGACCATTTCGCCTCCGTGCAGCCCGCTGGTCATCTTGTCGAAGTCCGTGAAGCCGGTCCCCAGGCCGCTGAGCTGGCCCTGCCCCTGGTGAAATTTCTCGATCGTGTTGATGGCCTGATGCACCAGGTCCTTGATCTTGGTCGTCTGCGTTTGGACCCGGGATTCGCTGATGCGCAGGATGTCGCGCTCGACCTCGTCCATCAGCACGTCCACCTCCCCCTCGTAATCATAGACGCGGTTGACAACCTCCGTGCAGGTCTGGACCATCTTTCGCAGCAGGTATTTCTCCTGCACGATGTCCAGGTAGTACTTCAGGTTGGCCGAAGACGGCACCGCGTCGGGCAGGCTGCCGAGATAGGCGATGCCGCCGACTTCCTCGAGCAGTTGTTTGTTTTTGAGCCGCTGCTGCAGGGTGATGACGTCAACCGCCTCGCGGGTGTCGTACATCTCGACCAGCATGCCAAAAATTGTCTGGTGCCGCAGATCGTAGAAGGCTTCCGCGCCGCTCTTCAGTTTCTCGACGCACTCACCCATGCACTCGTTGGGCGAGAGCAGGACGCAGCCCAGCACCCCCTGCTCGGCTTCCGGCGAATGCGGCGGCAGCCGGTCCACTCTTGCACCGTTCGCCCCCCGCGGCTTGCGGCTCGGAGGCCGGTTCAAGTCCTGAGGCGCGTCGCCGCCTTCTGAAGCCGAGCTAGTCATGCCGTAACCAAAGGATATATTTCTGCTTTGAGCAATCCAGGGTTATTGAATCTTAGTGACAGGTTGTCCACAAGGAAGAAGCGAACCCCCTTCGCGCCCCAGCGCGGGCCTGCAGGAGCGCAAACCTCCTTGTCCGCCGGCCGGATTGTGGGCAAGCCGGACGGACAAGGATGCGCGCAGTCCTTCCGGAGCTTCCTGTTCTTGCCCTGGAGGCGCCGGGCCTCGCAGGGAAGGACATTGGGAGTAAGACTCGCGGAACTCAGATAAGTTCGAGCGAGTCGGCGTCAACCTTGACGGCGGCGGCCTGGTTAATGAAGTCCAACCGCAGCAGCACGGTGCTCATGCCGTAGCGCTGCTCAACCCAGCCCTCGATGCCTTGCAGCGGGCCAGTCTTGATCCGCACGCGCATGCCCTGGCCAATGGCGGGCGCCAGGCGCACGCCCACCTTGGCTTCGAGCGCCAGAAGAATATCCTGCAACTGCCGCTGGAAGGTCGCCTGATCAAAAACCTCCAGCAGGTTGGCCACGTGGTCGTTTTGCCGCATTGCGTCCTTTTGTTCAGGCTCCAACTGAAAAAAGACATAGCCCGGAAAGAGCGGCTTTTGGAACACGACCGTCTTGCCCCGATACTTATGCGCCGAACTGTAACACGGCAGGGTGGCAGCGATGTGCTGCCGCCGGCAGTGCTCCGCGAGCTTCTTTTCCCTTCGGGGCCGGGTGTGGGCCACAAACCAACGCAGTTCGGACATGTGCCGGAGGATTTGGCCCCCGGACCGCAGTGTCAACCCGAAGCTGAGCCGCCCATGAATGGCATTGGCTGAGGCAGGACGCGCGGGTAAGCTGCGCGGCTGATGCCTGGAACCCCGGAAATCAGATGACGCCGACGACCCTGGAAGTGCTGTTCGCCCCCGCCGAGCTTGCGGTCTTGAATCAGCGTGACTTGAGCCAAACCCTGTGCGTGGTCTTTGACGTGCTGCGCGCCACCAGCACGATGGTGACCGCGCTCGCCAATGGCGCGGCCGCCATAGCGCCAGTGGCCGAGATCCCCGAAGCGTTGCGCATTCGCGAGCGGCAGCCGGACGTGCTGCTGGCCGGCGAGCGCGATGGCGTGCGCATCGAGGCGCATCTGACCGGAGGCGTCCGTTTTGACCTGGGCAATTCTCCGCGCGAATTCACCGCCACAAGCGTCGGCAGAAGGACCATCGTGATGACCACGACCAACGGAACCAGAGCACTGCGCGCCTGCGCGCCGGCGGCGGCAGTGCTCGTGTCGTCCTTTCTAAATCTTGGCGCCACGGCGGAGTGCATCCGGGAACGCGCGCCGCAGCACCTGTTGTTGGTGTGCAGCGGCACGCAGGACCAGGCAGCCTACGAGGACATGCTCGGAGCGGGCGCGCTCTGCGATCTGCTATTGAACCAGTATGGCGGCGGCGTGATGGCGGATTCCGCCCGAATGGCCCGGCGATTGTTTCGCCTTGAAGAGGCTGATCTGCTGTCCGCAGTAGCGCAATCGCGCAATGGCCGGCGGCTAATGATCCGCCCCGAGCTGCGTGATGACGTGCCCTTCTGCATACAGCGCGACCTCTATGAATTGATCGCGGAACTCGGCAGGGATGGCCTGGTCAAAGTCCGCAAGCCGGCGGGGTAATTCAGCTTGAGGGGATGAAGATGCGGCGCCGGGCGGCGCCGGGGGCGGGCTCTGTTTGTTGGTTTCGGGCCTCAGTTCCTGCCCGATGCACCCAGAGAATCGAGCTGGCGGCGCGCTTCGGCGTAGTCCGGCCGGAGCCGCAACGCCTCGGTCAGGTGCGCTGCGGCGTCTTCGCGCTTGCCCTGGCGCAGCAGTCCCAGCGCGAGATTGAAGTGGGCTTCGGGATTGTCGGCCCTGAGTCGCAGCGCTGCCCGGTAATGCGCGATAGCCTCTTCGGTCTTTCCCTGCTCCGCCAGCGCGTTGCCCAGGTTATTGTGGGCCTGAGCGTCCTCCGGCTTGAACCGCAGGGCGATTTGGTACTCCTTGATGGCCTCGTCGAGTTTGCGCTGCACCGCCAGCGCATTGCCCAGGTTGCTGTGAGCGCTGGCATAACTGGGTTTGCACCGGATGGCCTCGTGGAAATGGGGAATGGCTTCGTCCAGCTTGCCCTTCATGGCCAGGGCAATGCCCAGGTTGTTGTGCGCGTCCGCGTGGTCGGGCTTCTGCTCGAGAACGATCAGGTAGTGCTGGATGGCCTCGTCAATCCGGCCAACCTCGGAGAGCGCATTGCCCAGGTTATTGTGGACCTCGGTGTGTTTGGGCCGGACGCGCAAAGCCGCCTCGTAGAGCGGGATCGCTTCGGCAAATCTCCGCTGGCCGGCCAGGGCGTGGCCGAGGTTGTTGAGCGCATCCTCGTAGGCAGGCTTGATCCTCAGGGCCATGCGGTAATGCTCCATCGCCTCGGCGGTCCGGCCGCGGCCGCTCAAGTAGAAGCCCAGGTTGTTGTAGGCCAGGTAGTTGTCGCGTGTCACCTGGACGGCGTGTCCAAAGAGCGCCTCGCTGTCGCGCCAGAACCGAACTTGTCGCGCCGTCAGCAGGGCGCAAGCGGCCAGCGCCAGGCCCGCCCCCAGCGCCAGGGCCTTGCCTCGCCAGGGCCGCGCGGGAACCAGCGCGTCAACGCCCCACGCCAGCATGATGAACAACCCGATCAAAGGCACATACGTATAGCGATCGGCCATGGATTGAATGCCCACCTGCACCAGCCCAATCACCGGCACCAGCGTGCCGCAGAACCACAGCCAGCCCACGGCCAGGTAAGGCCGC
>CAZHEW010000131.1:0-8179 GCA_964531815.1 uncultured Verrucomicrobiota bacterium | reverse complement strand
GTTGGGCCAAAATTGCGACCAGAAAAAAGTGCGTAGCAGCTATGGCTTGACCAGGCGGAAGTACTTGCTGGAGGCGGATCCACCTGCGGTGACACGGAAGAATCCTCCCGAGGCGGCGGGGGCGTTCGTGAGGTCTCCCCAGGTGGCGGGAACGAGGGAGTCGGTGGATTGGACACGGAAGCCTGTGGCATTGGTCGGCCAGAAAAGACCTGCTTGCGTTCCAATCAATTCGATGCCCAAGACGGGCAGGGTGACGGCGCTGGCGCCGGCCTGGGCCAGGCGGTAGAACCGTTCTCCGAGCGGCGGTCCGTCGGCGACGCGATACTCCTGGCCGACGATGGCGGGCGTATTGGTCAGGTCAGCCCAAGGCATCAAAGTGGACAATGGCGAAGCTTTCTGGGGGCGGAAACCGACGTAGTTGGTGGACCAGAAGAGTTCGACCTGGCCGTTGCGGAGGCGGATGCCGAGGGTTGGGGCGGATGGCAAAACGGTGATGACGCCGGGCATGGTGAATATGGCGAGCCCACTGCCGCCGCGGTAAGACAGGTTGTTGGTGAACGTGCCGCCGGTGATGGGCAGGACGGTGATGAACCAGCGGGCGTCGGCACCGTTGGTGAGGGTGTCAATGGTCCAGGTCCAGATTCCGTTGGTGCCGGTGAGGGTTCCAATGGTGACGTAGTTGCTCACGGCGGTGAAACCGGATGGCAAGGTGTTCGTCATGACCACGTTGCTAACGGCGTTGGTGCCGGTGTTGGTGAGGCCGATGGTGTAGGTGAAGGGCACGCCAGCCATGATCTGGCCGGGCAGGTACGCGATGGTGACTGCGAGCGGAGGCACGTCGCCGACGATGTTCCAGACGGCAGGGGTGGCGATGGGGTCGTTGCCGTCGAAGACGATGGTGGCGATGTTCGTGATGGCGGTGCCGACGGGCAGGTCGCTCCTGGGCCGGACGCCAAACTTCACGTAGCCCTGGCCGCGTCCGGTGCCGTTCTCCGGCGGCAGGAAGCCGCTGAGCGCGTCCAGCGGGAGGAGGCTGGTGTTGGTGTCGAGGCAGGTCATGCGCCACTCCACGCGGCCCGCCTGCGGATTGACGGAGCCGTGAACATCTATGACCATGCTGCCGACGGCGGAGCCGGTAATGGAGGGGGAGTTGGTGGGCGGCCGGTCGCGAACCGTGAAGGATTGACTGCCTTCTGGCGGGGTGACGATGCGGTCGCCGTAGGCGATTTCTTTGAAGCGCGCGGTGGTCCAGTCCAGTCCGGCGTCGAGGTAATCCACGACAATGAGTTCCTGCACCGGCGCGCTGGCGGAGGCGAAGTTCTCGAAGCGGACCATGTATTCAATCTCGTCTTGCGCGGACACGACGCGGTTCGGGCCGACGCCGTTAGGGCCAATCTTGTCGTTGGGGTCAACGGGGCGGACGACTGCAGCCGTAACATCATTGACGAAATCCCAGCAATCGACATTGTGGAATGGGTCGAGAATCTCGTAATGCCTATTTGACTGTTGGTACTCGTCTACGACGGTCTCAACCGCTTGCCAGAAATCATCCTCTTCAGCCCAGAAACCAGTGCCATAAGTCCCTTGGTACCTGTCACGCATGCTTGGATCCTCTGGTCCAATATGCCAGCCCAAGTAGTTGTCTTTGGTTGTGAGAAGCCCAACGTCATAGAGAACGTCGTGGCTAGTCGGGGATTCTTTGATGAAGAAGTGCCGGTGTTTCGCAATAGGAACCCAAGGGGGTTGCGTTCCCAGAGGACGGTATTGTACCTCAACCCAGATGCGACGGAGGCCATCCGGATCAATGAGCATGACCGGATTGTTCGCGCAGTAGGTTTGAAGATTGATGCCACCGGACAGTCCGACAGGATCAGCGGCGAGGAACCTTCCGACCTGTTGATCATAGTAACGCGCTCGCATAAAGTGCATATCAGTATGCTCGCGAGCCACTCCGAATCTCCCGACGAATTGGAACGTGTTCGCCACCATTTCATTGACCATCGTCGTCTCCCCGAACGCATCGTAGTCGTAGGAGTTCAGAACCGCGCCTGCGTCTCCGGTCAATTCGCGGGTGTTGCCGAGAGCGTCGAACGAGTAGAACGCGCTGCCAGCGTCGTCGGTTCGTGAAACCAGTCCGATGGCGTGATCGTAACGCGCGACGAGGACGTCGGTGGCATCGTATTCGGCGGCCACGTCCACCAAGCCCACGGGGTCATGCAAAAAGCGGTTGGTGACGCCGTCGTGAACGACGGCGATGCGGTTGCCGAGGGCGTCGTAGGTGTATTGGAAGACGCCGTTGGTGGGAGTGGCCACGCGCACCAGGCGGTTCTCGGTGTCGTAAAAGTAGCTGGTTGAGAGTTGAGGGTTGAGGGTTGAGTGACGATTGGTCAGGTTGCCGTCGGCATCGTAGAGCAGCACTTCGTCGCCGACGGTGGTGTATTGGTTCAGGTTGTTGGCGGTGTAGGCGGTGTTCGCGCCGGTGTCGTTCACGAGCGTTCGGTTGCCGGCGGCATCGTAGGCGTAGGTGACGTGGCGACCGCCCGGATACGTGACGCCTGTCAACTGGTTGAGTTTGTCGTAGCCGTAGCTCGTCACGCCCGCCGCCGTGGTCATGGAGAGCCGGTTGCCTTTGGCGTCGTAGGTGTAGTTAAAGAAGGAGAGGACCGTGACGAGTGATGCGTGATTCGTGAGGGCGGTCAATTGGCCCGCGGCGTCGTAGGTGTAGGTGGTGAAGGTGCCGTTGGCCTTGGTTTCGCGGGCGAGGCGGCCGGTGTTGTCGTAGCTGTAGAGGACTTCCAAACCGGAAACGTTGTTGCTGAGGGTTTGGAGGCGGCCCACGGCATCGTAGCCGTAGTTGAGCGTGTAGCCGTCGTGACCCATGCGGCGGGTGCGGCGTCCGGCGGCGTTGTATTCGAAGGTGAAGCCTTTGCCGTCCGGGTAAGCGATGGCGGTAAGGAAACCGCGCGCGTCATAGGCAAGCGAAGTGGTGGCCGACAGGAATGTCGGCGCTCCAGCGGTGTCCACGATGTTCGTCAGCAGGCCGCGATTGTCGTAGCTGTAGTCAATGGTGCGGCCATCGGGATAGGTCTTGCGGGTGAGCTGGCCCTGGGCGTTGCGGGCGAACTGGATGGTCTGGCCGCGCCGGTTCTGCCAGGTGGTCACGCTGCCCGCGGTGTTGTAGCCGAATTGCTCGGCGCTGGCGTCCGGGTAGGCGATGCTGGTGAGGTTGCCGCTCGAATCATAGCCGAAATCGGTGAGTTGGCTGCGGGCGTCGCGGAGCGTGTCCAGTCGGCCGAGGCCGGTGTGGTTCAAATTCACCGTTTGGGCGAGCGGATTGATGACGCGGCTGGCGTTGCCTCGCGCGTCGTAGGCCAATTCTGTGGTGTCGCCCGCCGGGCCAGTCAGACGGGTGAGGTTGTAGCTGGAATCGTAGTTAAAGGTCACGCCATGTCCCAAGGCGTCGGTCATCTGGAGAAGCTGGCCGCGCTCGCCCAGGCGGAGCGTGGTGACGGCATTGCGGTCGTCGCGGACGGTCACCAAGCCGCCAGACGAGTAGGTGAAGCGCATGCGTTCGGCGCCGCCATCGCGGGATTGCTCGGCGAGCCGGCCCATCGAGTTCCAGGAGAAGAACTGGTGCGTGCCGTCCGGGAACGTGATGGTGGTCAGGGCGTGGTCAGAGGGCGTGCCGGCGACGGGCTGGTAGGCGTAGCTGTTCGTGACACCGCCGGGAGCGATGACGCGCAAGAGATGTTCGCCGGACGGGTCGTATTCGTAGTCGGTCACCTGGCCGGTGTGGTCGGTTAGGCGCGCGAGGCGGCCCTGGCCGTTGTATTGCAGGGTGAAGGCGGGGCCGGCGGAATGGGTGAGGCCGGTCAGTTGGCTGCCGCTGTAGCCGAGGGTCAGGCGGTTGCCGTTGGGTTCTTCGGTGCTGATAAGCAGGCCGCTGGCGTCAAATTGGCGGGACGCGCCGTCCTTTTCAGTGAGAACGAATCCGCCCGCGCCGACGGAGAGCACTCCGTGATCACCAGCCTGGCCGCGCCAGACGTTGTCGCTGCCGCGGTCAAAGCGCCGGCCGCCGCCACCGGGCGCGCGGATGATGATCTTGTCTCCGGCAGGTTGGGCAAGCGTGTATTCGTAGTTGTGCGACCAACCGCGGCCGAGCGGCCCGAGCGAGAAGCGATGTTCCAGGCCGTCGGTGGTGAAGCGGGCGAATTGCAGCGGCAGGGCGGGCGCGGGCGCGGAGGCGTCTACCGTGGCGAACAGCGTGCGCCGGTAAGGAGCGCCGACGGCTTCGCTGAAGAGCGAGGCGAGGAGTTCGGCGACGTCGGTGGTCGGCTGGCCGGAGGCGCCACGGATGTAGGCTTGAATGTTGAGAATGCGGTGGTAGTCGGCCCAAGTGTTGCCAGCGAGGGCCTTGAAGTTGGCCCAGACGGCGGCCCACATGTCGGCGGCCATATCGGCGGGGCGGAGTTGAGCTTCCAAGGTGGCCCAGTCCACCGGCGTGGGATCAATTTTAAGGATTTTGAGTGTGAAGGGCATGTTCCAGACGCTGCCATCGCCTTGGAAGTAAAGCGGGATTTCCTTTCTGGCGCCAGGAGGCAGGAGGTGAACCGGGCCGATAGGATTAGGCCCCATCGTCTGGATGTGAGGACGCTTTTGGGACGGATTCAGGGGAAGCACCGGCCCCGCCGGCATGAGCGGATAGAGCCAGTTCTTTTCGGTGGGCGTGGAGACAATGAAAAGCGGCGCGGCGATGTCCACGTCACCCGCGTTGGCATAAGTGAGCGTCAAACCGTAGTCGCGTCCCGGCCGGACCGCCGAGGGAGCCGAGAGACTGGCCTGCAAGAGCGGCGTGCCGCCTGCGACAACGGTGAATGCATTGGTGAGGATGGACGAAACGTAGCCAGCGCGGGCAATCTCGACGCTGTAGTTTCCGGCGGGCGCTCCGGTCAGGTCGAAGCTGAACCAGGCTTTGGTGGAATCGCCCCACAAGGAAAGCTGGCCCGTGACGCTCGTGCCGCCGGTGTTGAAAAGCCGCGCCGCGGTGTCGGGCGTGAGGCCGGTGCCAAGGAGTTCACACGTGACGGTGCCGCCGTTGCCGCCGCGCGCCGGGCTGACGCTGCTAAGGTGGAAGTCCGCAAACTCGGCGCGGAGCCGGGCGTTGATGGTGCCTGCCGAGAGGTAAGGCGCGAAGACCAGCACATACACCTTGTCGCTGGTGGAAGTCACGACGGGCAGCTCACAGTGCAGGTTGGTGATGGAGGCTTGGGCGAAGAACTCGTAATCGTATTCAGAGGGCAGGCTGCCCCTGGTGCCGGTCATGCGGAAGGCGGTGATGTCCGCGCCGGGGGGCGGGGTTTGGAGCGATTTCGGAGCGCGGACATTCTTGTCCGCTTGGGCTGAGGCGAGGTTGGCGAACTCGGCGTCGGGGGAGAGGCCGGGGCGGACAGGAATGTCCGCGCTCCCGCCCTTGGCGGCTTTGGCGCCACCGCCGGGGTCCGCTTCCAGGGTGAGGACGAGGCTGCGGCCGGCTTGGGCGTTGAGCTCGAAGTAGTAGAGGCCGTGGGAGCGAAGCGTGACGGGCAGGTTGGTGCCGATGCCCAAGGGCGTGGTCGGATAGATGGGACGCGAGGCGAGGCCGGTGTTCCAGAGGCGCACGCGCCCGTCAACATGCGTGGTGGCGAGGGCGGTTTGGTCGGGCGAGAGGGCGACGCCTTTGATCTGGCTGGCTTCGCTGCCGGTGTCGGTGAAGACGCGGAGCATCCCGCCGTCTTGCGCGTCCCAGAGATAGGCGGCGCCGGGATTGGCGGTGTCGCAGGAGGCAATGACGCGGCCGTCGAGGGAGAGCACCGCGTCGCCGACTTGCGCGCCGGCCTGGATGCGGAGCGTTTCCGCGCCGGTGGCGGTGTCCCAGATGCGGATGGTGCCGTCGAGGGAGGCGGTGAGGGCGTTGGTGCCGCCGGGGAAAAACGCGGCGGCGGTGATGAGTTTGGTGTGGTTGGTCAGGCGGCACTGGATCGCGCCCGTGGCCGTGTCCCAGATGAGGGCGAAGCGGTCGGAGTTGCCGGCGAGGGCGAGGCCTTCCGGGCAGACGGCAACGGCGCTGATGGAGCCGGCGGAGCCGGCGAAGGCCTGGGCGAGTTGCAGGGAGGGCACGCGGTAGAGGGTGGCGTTGGTGCCGCGACCGGCGAGGAGGCGGGCGCCGTCCGAGGCGCAGGCGGCATAGACGGCGCCGGCGCCGGGCGGATTGGTGCGGCCCAACTCGGCGCGGCTGGCGGTGTCCCACCAACGGAAGGTGCCGTCGCTGCTGCCGGTGAGGAGTTGGTCGCCCAACGGGGAGAACTCCACGCTGACGACTTGGCCGCCGTGGCCGGAGAAGACGAAGTTGGTGCGGGTGGATTGGAGGTTCCAGAGCAGGACACGGGAGCCGTCGGTTTTGGCCAGGCGGAGGCCATCGGGGGCAAAGCGCGCCTTGCCGCCAGTGCTGCCGCCGGTGAGGGTTTGGGCGGCACCCTTGAGCCAACCGCTCTGCGTATCCAGGGCAAAGGGAGGTGACTCAGTTCTGGTGATCCACCATATGTCCAAGGGTGGCGGAAGGCGTGTATCCAGCGCGAATGAGTCGGAGACGGATCGTGTGACCAGCGCCGCAAACAAGGGATTGTCGAAGGGCAGACGGGTGTCGAGGGTGAAAGGGGGTGAAACCACCCGGGCGACAAGGCTCGAGGTTTCCGACGGGAGCCGGGTGTCCAGCGTGAACGGGGGCGAGACCGCCAGCGTCACCATAGTGCCGGGGCCAACGGCGGAGGATAGGCGCGTATCGAGAGTGAACACTGGCGACTCTTTCATGTCCGGCGGCGCGACGCCGGCGGCTACGCGAGTGTCCAACGTGAAAACCGGGGATTCCGCGCGGACGACCAACGCGGTCAAAGCGGCATTGCTGGCCGAGAGGCGGGTGTCGAGGGCGAAGGCGGACGATACCACGGGGACAACCAACGAGCTGTTGCTGGCGGTGGCGCTGGATAAGCGGGTGTCGAGGACGAAGGCCGGGGTTGCGTTGCTGACGATGAGGTCCTCGGCACGGGCGGCGAGGGCCAGCGAGAGGAGGGCGGCGCAGAGGGCAAAGAGGGGCGCGGACATTCTTGTCCGCTTGGGGCGATGGCAAGCGGGTGACGCCTGAGCGGACAGGAATGTCCGCGCTCCCAAGTCGGGTTGATTTGGTGGTGGTCTCATAATCGAGCCTCCTGAGAGGGGGGAACGGTTTTAGGCGACGCGTGGGAGAATGTCCGCCCGGAGCTTTCGAGGGCGGGCGGAACGGGAAACAAACGAGAAAAGGCTCTTGCGCCGGGACGGCGGGGTAGTAGAATATTACCTATGAAGACGACGACGATGACGTTGACGCGGAAACGGCAGACGGTGTTTCCGCTGGAGTGGTGCCGGCGCGTGGGCCTGGAGCACGGCGGCCCCTTGAACGTGTTTGATCTGGGAGAGGGCGGGTTGTTGATCCGACCCGTGAAACCGCTGACGAAGGCGGAAGTGAGGGCGTTGCTGGCCCAGCCGGCGGCTGGCAACCACTCGGAGAAGGAAATCCGGCAGATCGTGGAACGGGCGCTCCGGGAGGTCCGTGCCGAGTGATCCCGGTCATCATTGATACCGGCGTGTTGGCGGCGGGCGTGTTCTGGCGCAAGGAAGCCCATCGCTGTGTCAACGCCTGGCTGCAAGGGATGATTTCGCTGGTGGTGACGGCCCCGATCTACCGGGAATATGAACGCACCCTGCGCAAGATCAAAGCTCACCACGGATTCACGACGGATGTGGACCGGTGGCTGGTTTTGGTCCAGGACCAGGCCCAATGGGCCCAACCCTGTCCGCTGGTCCAAGGCATCTGCCGCGATCCCAAGGATGACATCATGATCGAGGCGGCGCTGGGTGCGGGGGCCAGAACCATCATCGCCCGGGACGCCGACCTGACCGTACTGGAGAAGCCGTTTGGCATCGAAATTGTCACCCCGCGCCAATGGCTGGCCACCCTGTCCCGAGTGAATCGGCGCAAGTTGCGCTGAGGTCCGCCCGGAGCGTTCGACGGGGCTACTGAAACCGGGCGGACTGGGGGCCTTGGCCAGAGGCGCGCGGACATTCTTGTCCGCCTCGGGGGGTAAAGGCGAGGAAAGCGGACAAGAAT
>CAZHEW010000130.1:0-8201 GCA_964531815.1 uncultured Verrucomicrobiota bacterium | reverse complement strand
TGCCAAAGCGGCCACACCCGCAGTTTTGATAGCGTTGCATCCATGAACAGAGACTAAGCTTTCGCGTCGAATCGTTTGTCCGACATGCTGTCCGGGTCAAGTGGAATCGGAAAAACAATACAGAGAGGATTGGTGCGCATAGCAGGACTTGAACCTGCACGGATTACTCCACTACCACCTCAAAGTAGCGCGTCTGCCAATTCCGCCATATGCGCACAGAACTGTTGGTAATGAAGCAGTTCGCCGGCAGGAGTGCAAGGGCAAATTCGCTTCAGCTCCGGATTCACCGTTGTTTGAAGTACAATTCGTGCAGGTTCCACGTCAGGCGATAGGGGCTCAGCACGGCAGGGCGGAGGTTGCCTACGGCTGGACGGATGGCTGCGGCGGCAAACGGCGTCACGGTGTAGATCATCGGCAATTCCTCGGCCAGAATAGCCTGCACTTCGTCGAAAAGCTTCTTGCGCTGCGCGAAGTCCAGCGTCCGCATTTGGGCATCCAGGAGCGAGTCCATGCGGGCCTCCCACTCAGTCGAAGGGCTTTTCTGGAATGGGAACCACTGGTGCAGCTCTTCGCTGGACCGCAGCACATTCATCTGGGACGCGGGGTCGCTGCCTCCGCCGCCCAAACCCATCAAGGCGCACTCGTAGTCAAAAGTGACGTTGATTCGCTCCACCAGCGCCCGAAAGTCCATCGGCACGTAGATGAACTTGAGGCCAAGGTGCCGGAGGTCTTCCTGGATCAGGGTCGCCGCCTTTTCCCGGAGCAGATTACCGAGGTTGGAGCAGAACAGGATTTCGATGGGGTTGCCGTCGTGGTCCTCCAGCATGCCATCCCCATTGCGATCCTGGATGCCGATTTCGGCCAGCAGCGCGCGGGCGCGGGCCGGGCCATGCTCATAGCGCGGGACGTCAGGGTTGTTCCATTTGTGGTTCTCGGCGGAGATGAAGGAGCAGGCTGGGTGGGCATGGCCGCCATAGGCCTCGCGCACCAGCCGATCCCGGTCAATCGCGCAGGACACCGCCTGGCGGAACTTTTTGTTCCGAAACCATTTCAGCCTGGTTGGGTTGACGATGGGTTTGCCCGCCGCGTTGGTCCCGGTATTCTGGTTGAACCAGAGAAAATCGCGCTCCGCCCCGACGCCGAGGTCAACGAGTTGGAACCGCCCGCTGGGTGCGGCTTGCTTGAACGCGGCGTAGTTCTGCGGGCGGATGGAATCATATACGTCGCTTTTTCCTTCCAGGAAAAGGGCGGGCTCGCCTCCGGCAAGGCCGCGCACGACGAACATCACTTCATCGAAATAGGGCAGGCGAGTGCCTTGCCGATCGGCCACCCAGTACTCCGGGTTGCGTTCCAGGAGCGTGGACTGGCCGCGCCGAAATTCCTTGAGACGGTAGGGGCCGCAGCCGACGATCCGGTTCGGCTTGGAGGTTAGCCCATAAGCCGCAGGGAAGACTTTCGCCTGCACGGCTCTTTCCAGCACGTGTTTGGGCAGGATGGGCACGCCGCCAAAGAACTCCACGAACGGGGCAAAGACCTCGGGCGTCACCACTTGTACCGTGAGGTTGTCCACCTTGGTCACCGCAAACGCATGGTCGCCGAGGCGGAAGAGGTCGAACGCGGTTTGGGGGAACGCCGGGTTGAGGATGAGTTCATTCCAGGTGAAGACCACATCGTCGGCGCTCAGCGGCTCACCGTCGCTCCAGCGCACGCCGGGGCGCAGTTTGAAGGTCCACGTTTTCTGATCCTGGGCGACGGACCACGATTCGGCCAGGGCGGGGCCGGGTTCCTGCATGACCCAATCGAAGTGCACCAGTGAAGCAAAGAGCAGCCGAACGATGCTGTCCGACGGGCCATCGAAGACGAACAGGGGGTTGAAGGTCTTGGGACTGGCGCTGGCCGGGATGACGAAACGCCCGCCTTGGCGGCCCGGTTCGCCTTTGGCCAGGAGCGGCGATGGGGGCAGGGGATGAGACGCCTTGGGCTTGGGAGCCCCGGGCTTGCCGCAGCCGGCCAGTGCCAGCAAGGTTCCAAGCAGAGCAATGCGAGAAAGGAAGGACGCAATCATTAGGCTGTGCTCCCTTCTACTCGATTCGGCGAGTATGAGCAAGCGGAGCATTGGCCAGATTTGCGCGGGAGAGGCCGTCAACCCGGCGACGGCTCTGTTAATCCGCCTCCTTCTGCAGGAGCCTCTTTTTGCTCTTCTGGTGCATCCGCTTTGCCGGGGCGCAGGAGCTCGACCGCTTGAGGGTCACTCGGATTTGCCTGCTGATTTGGGACCGTCCAGACCACCTCGACCGGGTCGAGGCTGTGCAGGACCTCCTTTACGCTCAGCACCAAAGCGTCATGATTTCTGAGGTGCTCCAGTTCCTCGGCCACAATGTGCTCAGGAACCCCGAATTGGCCGCGATAACCCTCTTCGACGATGAAGACAATGCGGCGTTGTGAATCCGCCCCAACCGCCACCAGTGGCACACCGATTCCTTCAATCGTGGATTCCAATGTCCCGACGAAGGCAACCTCGTGGCGAAAACGGGCAATGCGACCCTGGTTGAGGTAGCCGAGCCCGCCTTTCTGGGTCAGGAAGATGCCGCGGAAGCCCGGGTCGCAGATATCATCAACGTCTCCCAGGCTGCTGGCCCAGCACGGGATAGGGCCGAAATAGCCTTCGCTGGAGTTGCCGAAATGTTCGGCCATCAGGCGGTAAACGAGCCAGTTGAACCATTCGTGCCGGGTTGCAGCGCGCCCGAGAATCTCCTTCAACCACAAATTCGGCAGAGACTCAGACGTTGGAGTTGCGGGTGTGGCGGCCGCAGCGCCGGGTTTGGCGTCAGCCGGTTTGGCCGGTTCCGCAGCTTGGCCGGGCTTGGTGCTCGAAGTCGGCGCTGGGATGATCTCGACATTCGACTGGGGCTTCGTCGCCGGCGGTGGAGGAGGAGGTGGTGGTGATAATGATGATGGGGGGGGCTCGGCAGCCGGCGGGACCGCAATTTGCGCGGGGCTGGGCTTCTGACTGGAACCACCGGGCGCAGCAGAAGTCCGGCTGTGCTGATTGACGGCTGGATGGTTAAACACCGCTGTTAGTTCCAGCGCCGTGAGCCGCGCGTAGTTCACCGGCCGGCTTAAGTCCACCATGGTTATCTCACCCCCATCCCCAGTCACCGTCACGATGCTATCGGGCCCCTCCTCAAGATAGCGCTCGCCGCCGTCAGGGGTCTTGCGCTTGAAGATGAAGTTGGGCGGTGACAGCTTGATGACCAAATCTTTGGGCAGCAGACCGCAATGGTCGCGGTCCTGCAGAAGCTCCAGGGATTGCTCATTCAGCGGGCGTCTGCGCTGGTCAATGGTGCCTCCCACCTTGGCCGTGAACTGGATATCAAAACCTGTCGGCGAGGCGGCATTTGCAAACACCACCACCTCGCGGCCTTGCCCGAGCGCGGCGGTGGAAAGGTAGCGCTCGTTGAGGGCCTTCTCGAGCTTGGCGGCATCGTTCTGACCCTTTGCGAAGCGGAAGAACTCCCCGTCCAATTCGATCCAGTCATGGAGCGCGCCGACCTGCATCGCGCGGGGTTTGTGCATCAATCCCTGACTGATGAGACTGTTGAGTCCGGGAAGATTCAAGCCGATGGTGGCCAGCGTGCTTTTGCCGTAGAAGCAGTGGATGTGGACCTGCCCTTCTTTGTCAACTTGCACCCGGAAGTGCAGGGAGAGGTCATCCGGGCGAACGTCCGTCTCCGGCCCAACGGGCGTCGGGTGCGGGTGGGCCTCTTTGTGAGCCAACTGCATGGTTCCTCTGGCGAATGCCAGCCACTCGTTAAGGAGCTTCTGGAGCTTGGCGGGCCCGTCGGGGTCTTGAGTTGACACCACCTCACTTGCGACCTTTACGTGGTCGCAGGTGATCTCCAGCCCCGCCGGCGTTCCGGGCACCTTTCCTCGTGCTCTCCACTTGTACACATCGAGTTGGCTCCAGTTGCGCAGCGGCAGCAGGCTGATGGTCTCACCTCCCAGAGTCATCGTGAAAACCGTGGCCTCTTTGCCGTTCTGCATGAAGATCACCGACTTGCCAACGGTTATCTCCTCCTGCAGCGCAGGGTGGGGGGCAGCCGGCGTGTGCGTTTGCGGGTCACTCATAAGTCGCCTCCCGTCTTGCGGAGTGACGAAACGCAGGTCGCGCACCGCTCCGCCGCGCGGAGCCGAGCGCGCCCTTGGATTCGGTTTGATGGCGCCACTTCATCGCCTGAAACCCGGTACCCGGCACGTGCCGCCCGGGTCGGCCGCTAATTTAAGGATTCCGTCCGGCCTCTGCAAGCGGCCTTTATGTCTTTAGATGCGCAACGCAGGATTCCAGCCGGTCATATCGTGATGGCAGGTCCCTATGCCGCCTGTCAGGCGCTGGGCGCAGCCTGGAGGGAACAGGCGGGTCTTGGCTGCTTTGGCCTGCTGCCCGTTCTTGTGCGGTCGGTTCGGGCTCTGTTCGGGCTTGCTAGCAGCGGGGCAAGAGCAAAGAATCAACGCTGCTTTCATGCTGACAGATAACATTCTGGATTTGATCGGCCGCACGCCGTTGGTTCGTTTGAAGGGCGAGTTCATCTTTGCCAAGGCGGAGTTTCTCAATCCGGGCGGCAGTATTAAGGATCGCGTCGCGCTGGCGATGATCGAGGGGGCCGAACGCGACCAGCGGCTGCGGCCCGATTCGATTATCGTCGAGCCCACCTCCGGTAACACCGGCATCGGCATCGCGCTGGTGGGGCGGCTGAAGGGCTACCGGGTCCGCATCGTCATGCCCGAAAACATGAGCGAGGAGCGGAAGAAGCTGATTCGCAGTCTGGGCGGCGAACTGGTGCTCACCCCCGCCGAGGCGGGCATTGGCGGGGCAGTGGAGCGGGTGCGGCAGATGCAGGCCGAGGATGCGCGGATCTTCGTGCCCCAGCAGTTTGAGAATCCCGACAACCCGCGCGTGCACTATGAGGAAACCGCGCACGAGTTGTGGCGGCAGATGAACGGCGAAGTTGCGGCGTTCGTGGCCGGCGTGGGCAGCGGCGGCACCCTGCAAGGTGTAGGCCGGTTCCTCCGAGAGCATAAACCCGGCGTCCGTATTGTGGCGGTCGAGCCCCGGAACGTCTCCGCCCTCCTTGGCCACGAACCGGGGTTGCATCAGATTCAGGGCATCGGGGACGGCTTCGTCCCGGCTGTGCTTGATGTGAAGCTGGTGGACGAGGTGATCGAGGTAACTGACGAGGACGCCATTGAGACGACGCGCGGGCTCGGGCGGGATTGCGGACTGCTGGTTGGGATTTCTTCCGGAGCGAACGTGTGGGCGGCGCGGCAACTGGCCCGGCGCATGAGCGGCAACATCGCCACCGTCCTGCCTGACCGCGCGGAGCGCTACTTCAGCACGGCCTTGATGTAGAGTTGTCAGCATTGCCTGTTGAACCATGTAGGAGCCACCCTCTGGCTCCACATGGCCCCCCCCCCAGGTTCACCCCCGGCTTTTGTCACCGGCCCGGCCCGGTTGCGGGAGGGTTGCATTGTCCCCGGCGGGCTGGCACGCTTGCTCCCCATGAAGATTGGTTGGTCAGCGCGGGGCCCGAGGGGCGCACGAAGATTGTTGAGCACACGATTCATCGTGATTCTGTGTGCTGTCGCCAACCTGGTAGTTGCGGCTGCCCTGTCGGCCAGCGCCGCGAGCGCCGCCCGGCAGGATCAGCCGAACATCCTGGTCATCATGAGTGACGAGCACAACGCCACGGTGTTGGGGTGTTATGGCAACAAGATTGTGCGCACCCCGAACCTCGACCGCCTGGCGGCTCGGGGTGTGGTGTTTGAGAGCTGCTATTGCAACTCGCCTCTGTGTGTGCCCTCGCGGCTTTCGTTCACCGCGGGCAAATACATCTCGCGCATCGGCGCGTGGAACAACAATCGTCGGTTGCCGGCGGATTCGCCTTCGCTGCCGCGCGTGCTGAATGCGGCGGGCTACGAATCCTTTCTGTGCGGCAAGATGCATTACGACATCACCTGCCGCTATGGCTTCAGCGAGATCGGCGGCAACATGAACCAGTCGCATATGACTGGGCGGGGCGCTCGGCGCCCGGCCGACAAGCTCCAATCACGTCCGGGTTACTCCAATCGTTTCCAGGACTTTCATCCGGGCGACACCTCAAGTCCCATGAAGCATGACCTGGCCGTGACAGCCGGCATGCTGGAGTTCCTGACGCAGCGCAAGCCGGGAGATAAGCCCTTCTTCCTCCTGGCTGGCTACCTTACCCCGCATTTCCCGCTGATAGTGCCTCAGCCGTACTGGGCGCGCTACAAGGATAAGGTGCCGATGCCGGTAATCCCCGAGGGTTTCCTGGATTCTCTGCCACTCAACTACCAGCACTTGCGGGTGGGCTTTCATTACGAAAACGTGCCGCCCGACCTAGTGAAGAAAGGGCGCGAGCTCTACTACGGCCTGACCGAGTGGATGGACGCCGAGGTCGGGAAAGTGCTGGATGCTCTGACCGCGAGCGCTGCGGCGAGCAACACGGTGGTGATCTATACCTCCGACCACGGGGAGAACATGGGCGAGCACGGGCTCTGGTGGAAGAACTGCATGTACGATTCGGCGACCCGAGTGCCATTGGTCATGTCCTGGCCCGGGCGCTGGCCTGGCGGGCAGCGCCGTGCCGGGGCCTGCTCACTGGTTGATGTAGTGCAGACCATTGCCGGTCTTGGCAGGGCCAAAGCGCCGGCGGATTGGAACGGGAGTTCCCTGGTGCCCTTGCTGGACCGCGCGGACGCGCCCTGGAAGGACCGCGCCGTGTCGGAGTATTACGCGCACGACATTGCCTCCGGCTATGCGATGATTCGCTCGGGCCGCCACAAGTATGTTTATCACACCGCGCCGGACGACCAGCACTCCGCCCAACGGGAGCTTTATGATCTAAAAGCTGACCCGGGCGAGTTCCACAATCTGGCATCCCATCCGGAGCAGACGGCCCTGGTTGAGAAGCTGCACGCCGCACTCGTAAAGGAAATCGGCGAAGATCCCGAGGCAACAGAGAAGCGTTGCCGGGCCGACATTGCCAAAAGCTACGGCGACATGCCCAAGAGCAAGAGGAAGCGCCGTGCCGCAGAGTAACTCGAAGGCCAAGATTTGCCTGCTGACCTCCGTTCGCCGCCGCCTCAGTATTTTGCCTTCGCTTATTGCTGGGTTTCCGGGTCACGTGGTGCATCATACCGCCAATGCCTATTCGCGCTGTAGTCTTTGACCTGGACGGGACGTTGCTTGACACCCTGGAGGATATCGCGGATGCGGCCAATCGAGTTCTGGTTGGCCGGGGTTTTCCCGCACACCCGATTCCGCGATATCGCGGGTTTATTGGTGAAGGCGTGGCGCGACTGATCAAGTGTGCGTTGCCCGAACCGAATCAGGACCCTGCGACCGTGCAAACGTGTGTGGAGGCGTACCAAAGGGAGTACGCGCGGAACTGGGACGTCAAGACGAAGCCGTATGCGGGGGTGCCGGACTTGCTCGATGCCTTGGTGGCTCGCGGTCTTAAACTGGCGGTGCTGTCGAACAAGCCGGATGTCTTCACCCAGCAATGCGTGCGCGAACTGCTTCCAAGCTGGAGTTTTGCGGTGGTCATTGGCGCGAGTGATGCG
The DNA here is from genome assembly GCA_964531815.1 of uncultured Verrucomicrobiota bacterium. GTDB lineage: Bacteria > Verrucomicrobiota > Verrucomicrobiia > Limisphaerales > UBA8199 > UBA8199. The sequence continues at coordinate 560 of CAZHEW010000130.1, read as the reverse complement.
TTTCCACGAAAACCCCACCCTGGCAGTGCGCTTGAGATTTCCAGGAGACTGGCCATTCCTTCTGAGGAATGTCTCTACATGGGGGATTCGGGCGTGGACATGCAGACGGCACTGGCGGTCCGGATGTTTGCCGTTGGGGTGCTCTGGGGATTCCGCGATCGCCAGGAGTTGCTGAGAGAGGGGGCGCAAGCCCTGATTCAAGAACCGAGGGAGGTGATTAGTCTGCTGGGTTGATGCCCTGCAACTGGGAGTGTTTCGGGAGTGGGTATTGTGGCCACTTGGGGCCAGGAAACGCCCACGAAAGAAAAGTGAAAAAAAGTTAGAAACCCGTTGACAGGGGAGGAGGGAGTTTCGTAAGTTGGGGAAGTAATCGGGCCGTAAAATGTCGAAAACCGTAGGCTCCCGAGCCTTTTTCGAGAGGAAAAGGGGGTGGCGGGGTTTTTGTCGTTTCTTGGTTTCAGGATGAATTATTTGATTTAGTCGGTGCCCATGTAGCTCAGTTGGTAGAGCGCGTCCTTGGTAAGGACGAGGTCATCAGTTCAATCCTGATCATGGGCTCC
>CAZHEW010000129.1:0-8228 GCA_964531815.1 uncultured Verrucomicrobiota bacterium | reverse complement strand
GGCCTGCATTGGACTTTCACCAACTAGTCATCGCGCCCTGCCGGGCGCACAAAAAGACGGCCTGGGATAGCTCCCAGGCCGGTCTGAACGAATCTACTGAGACTAACGCCTACTGCAGCGTCTCTTCGAGTTTGTGAGTGCTGGGCTGCTTAAGGCACGTTGGTCTTTCCGCCACAGTCGTCAGCGAGTAGCTGTCGGCAAAGGTCTTGCCTCCCGAGGGACAAACCACCGCGTTCTTCAGGTACGGCAGGACCTCGGTGGGAGTGACCTGAGCCGTCTCGCCCTGTTTGGTATCGAGAGCCCATTGTTGAATGGCCCCGTCAATCACACGCAAGTTGCTGATACAAGCGTTCATTTGGGCTGTCATGCGGGCTTTGACAAAGTTGGGGATCGCGATCGAGGCCAACAAACCGATAATGGCCACCACGATCATGATTTCCACCAGTGTGAAGCCCCCTCTGCGGGATGCTGTTCTTTTCATGATTTAGTCTTTCTATTGCTGCGGCGTGAACCGAGCACCCGGCGGTTATTATGATTACAGTAAGTGTTCACGTATTGCCGGTTGCTCACCGCATATCACAGCATAAGCGTTTGACCGGCGGAGTCAACGACGAACATTGCCCGGGAGAGTCCGTTTTTCACCCGACACGCTGCCCGGGTCTGAGCCAGGCAAATGGTCAGTGTCTTAAGACAGTGTCTCAAAGATGGATTGTCTGGGGGGAGGGTGGCCGGGGTGAGAATCGCGCCCCTGGTTCATTTTTGCGCTGCTGCCAGCAGGGTTTCAAAATGGGGGGGCTGTTCTTCCCGGGCCACAACGCTGATTTCGATGCGTTTGAAGCCGGCGGCTTCGAGCCAGCGGTGCAAGTCACTTTCGGCAAAACCAAGCCAATGGTCCCCGTAGAGCTTGTGCGCGCGCTCGAAACTGTGCCGGGCCAGGTCGAGAATCATAATCTGGCCGCCAGGTTTCAGGATATGGCAGGCGCTGGCAATCGCTTTGGCCGGATCTTGCGCATGATGGAGGGCCTGGCTGAGGATCGCCAGGTCCACGCTGGCCGGCTCCACCGGCGGGTCCTGGAGGTCCCCGAGGCGAAACTCGAGGTTCCTCAGCTTGTTCTTCTTTGCCTTGGCCGCGCCAAAAGCCACGATCTTCTCGGAGTTGTCAACCGCGATGACTTTGCGGCAGCGCCTTGCCAGCAGCTCGCTCAGCAGGCCCTCTCCCGACCCCAGGTCCGCCACCACCAGGGGCGGCAGGATCCGCAGCAAGAGGTGCCCGAACGCCTCCCAGGAGCGCCCCGGCCCATAGACCCGGTCGAACCGCCCCGCCACTTGATTGAAGTATGCCTGCGCCTGCTCGCGCCGGCGGGCCAGGATGCGCTTCAAGTTGACTTGATCGCCCGCGTGCTCCGGCAGCTCCGCGGCGCCGCGAATTGCCAGTTGACCAAACTCGCCGGCGGCGGCGTTGGCCGGCGGACTGAGCCTGTAAAAGGTGCGCTTGCCCTCCCGCCGGGACTGCACGAGGCCGGAATCCTGCAACAACCCCAGGTGTGTCGAAATGCGCGATTGGCCCATCCGCGTGATCTCCTGCAGCTCGTTGACTGACAGTTCGTCCTTGTCCAGCAACGCGACAATGCGCAGACGGGTGGGATCGGACAAGGCCCGGAGGCATTTCAGGGTGAAGGACATGACTATTATGAGAGAAACCTGTTGACAGTCATTGGGGCATCCTATCATCCTATCCTGATACGTCAATATGTGCCTGATACCGAATCATACAGCCTAGTGCAATGAGCAAGAACTACATCTTTTCCTCCGAGTCCGTCGGCGAAGGCCATCCGGACAAAGTTTGCGACACCATTTCCGATGCGGTGCTGGACGCCTGCCTGGCCCAGGACACGCGCAGCCGTGTGGCCTGCGAGACCTACGCCAAGAGCAACCTGGTGGTGGTGGGCGGTGAAATCACGACCAAGGCGCGGCTGGATTTCAATGCCATCGCACGCCAGGCCATCCGCGACATCGGCTACACGCACGACGACGACGTTTTCCATGCCGACCGGGTGCTGATTCTGAACGCCATCACGTCCCAGAGCCCTGACATCGCGCAAGGCGTGGATGCCCGGTCCGCCGAAGGGAAGAAGACCGCCGAGCAAGGTGCGGGCGACCAGGGCCTGATGTTCGGTTACGCCACGAAAGAAACCCCCGAGCTGATGCCGGCGCCGATTATGTTCGCCCACCGGCTTGGGCGCGAGCTGACCCGCATTCGCAAGACCGGCGCGGTGAAATGGCTGCGCCCGGACGCCAAGAGCCAGGTCTCGGTGCAGTACGTCAACGACCAGCCGGTGCGCATCACCAACGTCGTGGTGTCCACCCAACACGCGGCGGACGTCAAACACCGCACGATTGAGAGTTTTCTCGTCAAGGAAGTCGTGAAGAAGGTCCTGCCGGCGCATTTGCTCGACAGCAAGACCACCTATCTCATCAACCCGACTGGCCGGTTCGTGGTGGGCGGCCCGCAGGGTGACACGGGGCTGACCGGGCGCAAGATCATCGTGGACAGCTACGGGGGCATGGGGCGGCACGGCGGCGGCTGTTTCAGCGGCAAGGACCCGTCGAAAGTGGACCGGAGCGCGGCCTACATGGGCCGTTACGTGGCCAAGAACATCGTGGCCGCCGGGCTGGCGACGAGCGCCGAGATTCAATTCGCCTATGCCATCGGGTATCCCGACCCGGTGTCGGTATGCATCAACACGTTCGGCACGGGCGTTGTGAGCGACGAAGAGCTGGAGCGCGCTGTGGCCGAGGTGTTCAGCTTCAAGCCGGCGGACATTATCAAGCAGCTCAACCTGCTTCGGCCCATTTATCTAAAGACCACCAACTACGGTCACTTCGGCAAGAACGACCCGGACATCACCTGGGAGAAGACTGACAAGGTGGCGGCGCTGCGCAAAGCGGCGAGCAAGGGCGCGCCGGCCGTGGCGGCGGCGACGTTGAAGAAGGCAGCGCCGCTGCTCAAGCGCCGGGCAGGCCGCGCCTGATTCATTCCCGGGTCACCAGCACCAGCAACAAGCTTAAGCCTACCAAGCATCATGGCGACTTTGACTAAGACCAATGGCAAGACGCGCGCGACCAGCGACTTCAAGATCAAAGACATCGGCCTCGCCGAGTGGGGCCGGAAGGAAATCTCGGTGGCGGAGCAGGAGATGCCCGGCCTGATGACGGTGCGCGAGAAGTACGGCTCGACCAAACCCCTCAAGGGCGTCCGCGTGACCGGCTCGCTGCACATGACCATCGAGACGGCGGTGCTCATCGAGACGCTGGCCGAACTGGGCGCTTCGGTGCGCTGGGCAAGCTGCAACATCTTCAGCACCCAGGACCAGGCGGCCGCGGCAATCGCCAGGGCGGGAATCCCCGTCTTCGCTTTCAAAGGCGAATCGCTCGAGGACTACTGGGACTTCACCCTGGCGGCGCTGACGCATCCCGGCGGCAAAGGCCCGGAACTGGTCGTGGACGACGGCGGCGATGCCACGCTGCTGCTGCACAAGGGCTACGAGATGGAACACGGCAGCGACTGGGTCAACACTCCGAGCGGCAGCCACGAAGAGGCGGTTATCAAGAACCTGCTCAAGCGCTGCGGGAAGGAACGTCCCGGCTGGTTCACGCGCGCCGTGAAGGAGTGGAAAGGCGTCAGCGAGGAAACCACCACCGGCGTCCATCGCCTCTACCAGATGCTCGAAGCCGGCAAACTGCTGGTGCCCGCCATCAACGTGAACGACTCCGTCACCAAGTCCAAGTTCGACAACCTGTACGGCTGCCGCGAATCGCTCGCCGACGGCCTCAAGCGCGCCCTCGGCGTGATGATCGCCGGCAAAACCGCCTGCGTCTGCGGCTACGGCGATGTCGGCAAAGGCAGCGCCCACAGCCTCCGCGGCTTCGGTGCGCGCGTAATCGTGACGGAGATTGACCCGATCAACGCCTTGCAGGCCGCGATGGAAGGGTTCGAAGTGAAGACGGTCGAGGACACGCTGGGCGAGGCGGACATCTACGTCACGTGCACCGGCAACCGCGACGTGATCACGCTGGAGCACATGCTCAAGATGAAGGACCAGGCCATCGTCTGCAACATCGGCCACTTCGACAACGAGATTCAGGTCGAGCGCCTCAACACCGCCAAAGGCGTCGCGCGGGTGACGATCAAACCCCAGGTGGACCGCTACGACATGCCCGGCGACCGGAGCCTTTACCTGCTGGCCGAGGGCCGCCTGGTCAACCTCGGCTGCGCCGAGGGCCATCCGAGTTTCGTGATGTCCAACTCGTTCACCAACCAGGTCCTGGCACAACTGGACCTTTGGACCCACCGCGCCACCTACAAGCCGGCCGTCTATCGCCTGTCCAAAAAGCTCGACGAGGAGGTCGCCCGCCTGCATCTGGCCAAGATCGGCGTCAAGCTCACCAAGCTGACCCGGAAGCAGGCCGACTACATCGGCGTGCCCGTCGAGGGCCCCTACAAGCCGGACCATTACCGGTACTAGCGTTCTGAGCCTGATCCACGCTCTGAGTTCAATCGTCGAGCGGCTCGACCTGGCGCAGCTCTTTTGCCAGGCGCAGCCGCTGGAGGTGGAGTTGGGCAGCGGCGACGGGTCGTTTCTGGCAGAGTATGCCCGCCTGCACCCGCGGCACAACTTCATCGGGGTGGAACGCTTGCTCGGTCGCATGCGAAAACTGGACCGCAAAGGGCAGCGCGCCGGACTGACGAACCTGCGCGGGGTCCGCATCGAATGCGCTTATCTGGTCGAATACCTCCTGCCGCCGGGCTCTGTGGAGGCGCTGCACATCTACTTTCCCGACCCGTGGCCCAAACGAAAGCACCGCTGGCACCGCCTCATCAATGAGCGTTTCCCAGCCCTGGCCCGGCAGGCCCTCATCCCCGGGGGCAGGGTTTACCTGCGAACCGACGACCAGGACTACTTCGCACAGATGGTCAGAGTGTTTGGCGCGGATGCCAGGTTCAAGGCCGTGGACACCCCCGCCGAATTGGCGGCGCTGCTGACCGACTTTGAGAAGGACTTCCTGGCGCGGGGCATCCAGACCCTGCGCGCGGCTTATCAGGCTGGGCAATGACGGGCGAGCCGGGACGGCGGCAAGGCTTAGACATCAATAACCGGCCCGCTGCCGCCGACATTTGAATCTGATGGCCGGCGCTCGCGCCGGACCCGGACCTTGGCGCGGCTGCCGCCGGCAACCAGGTTCAGCACCATGGAAACGATGCTGATAATCAACGCGCCAAGCAAGGCCGCCCCGAAGTTGTCCACGGCAAAGTGCTGCGCCAGCAGGAAGCTCACAAAGTGGAGCAGCAGCGCGTTGATCACGAGCGTGAACAGCCCCAGCGTGTAGATCAGCAGCGGCAGGGCCAGCAACATGAGAATGGGCCGGATGAAAGCGTTGAGGATGCCCAGCACCAGCGAGGTGATGAGAGGGGTCAACAGGCTCTGGTCGGTGAAGTGAATCCCCGGCACCATATAAACCGCCACCAGCACCGCGAGCGTGTTGATCACCCAGCTCTTGAGAAACTTCCTCATGCCGCGACCCGAAGGAAGGTGGCCGGCGCCTCGGCCCGCACAGCAACCTGCGCCAGGCTCGCCGGGACGAGGCCGAACTGGCCCGACGCCAGCGAAAGCGCCTCGGGGCCGCCGCCGACCTTTGCCCGCCCGGTCAGCACCGCGACGATTTGCAGCTGCTTCGGCCGGAGCGGCACGCTCACCCCCGCGCCGGCTTCATACAGCTCGACGGTGAAAAAGGGAGTGCGCACGAGCGGCCGCACCTTGTGCGCGCCCTCCTGGACGAACGCCGCCGGAAGCAACCCCGGCTCGAAATCGTTGAAGTCAATGCTGGCCAGGGCTTGCGGGATATGCAGCGCGCGGGGCTTGCCGTCCAGGCCGACCCGGTTCCAATCAAACACCCGGTAGGTAGTGTCCGAGTTTTGCTGAATCTCAAAGATGACCAGGCCGGCGCTGAGCCCGTGAACGCGGCCGCTGGGCAGGAACATCGCGTCTCCCGATCGCACGCTCACCCGATGGAAGCAGTCGGCCACCGTGCCGTCCTTGATCTTGCGTTCAAACTCCGCGCGGGTGACAGCGCGTTTCAGACCGACAAACAGCTCCGCGCCCGGGGCGGCCTGCGCGATATACCACATCTCGGTCTTGGCCTCGCCCCCGAGCTCCGCTGCCCGGGCAGCGGGCGGATGCACCTGCAGTGAGAGTTTCTTTTGCGCGTCAAGAATCTTGAGCAGCAGTGGAAATCGTCCGCCCTGGGGCCGCGCGCTTCCAAGCAGCTCCGCCGCGCAATTCTCCATAAGCCAATGCAGGTCTTTGCCCGCGCGCGACCCGTTGGCGATGACGCTGACGTCGTTCGCCCGATCGCTGATCTCCCACGACTCCCCGACAGGCACGCCCGGCGGCAGCGCCTTGCCGTAAAGCCGCTCCAGTTCACGCCCGCCCCAGACAAGCTGTTTGAAGATAGGCTGGAAGGTTAAGGGGTAGAGCATTTTAGCCTCCAGAGTTCGGAACCCGCACTTGCGCGCGCCTCAGCTTGCCGCGACCTCGGCTGGCGCGGGCTTGTTCTCGCTGAAGCGCCCAAATGCGCGGAACTTGGCGTAGCGCAGCTTGAGGCGGTCGGCCACAGACAAGGCTTTGAGCTGGTCAAGGTGCTTCAGCAGACATTCCTGCAGATTCCTGGCGGCCGTGGCGGGGTCCGCATGAGCGCCGCCCAGCGGTTCGGGGATGACCTCGTCCACCAGGCCCAATTCGAGCAAGTGTTTGGCGGTAATCTTCAGCGCCTCGGCTGCCTTGGCCGCCGCCGCGCGTTCTTTCCATAGAATCGCCGCACAGCCTTCCGGGCTGATGACCGAGTAGTAGGCGTTCTCCATGATAATTACCCGGTCCGCCACACCGATGCCCAGCGCCCCGCCCGAGCCCCCTTCCCCGACGACCGCCGCGATGACGGGCACCTCCAGAACCATCATCTCGCGCAAGTTCACCGCGATGGCCTCCGCAATATGGCGCGCCTCCGCTCCGACCCCCGGATAAGCCCCCGCCGTGTCAATCAGCGTTATGATTGGCAGCCGGAACTTGTCGGCCAACTGCATCAGCCGAAGCGCTTTGCGATAGCCTTCCGGATGCGCCGAGCCGAAGTTGCGAAGGATGTTCTCCTTGGTGTCCCGGCCCTTTTGCGTGCCGATCACCATTACCTTGTGCGGGCCCAGGCAGGCGAACCCGCCCACGATCGCGCGGTCCTCCGCGAATCGCCGGTCGCCGTGCAGCTCGCTGAATCCCTTGAACGCCGCCTTGATGTAATCGAGGGTAAATGGCCGCCGCGGGTGCCGGGCTATCTTGACCCGGTCCCAGGCGCTTAGATTGGCGAATATCTGCCGCCGGGTTTCCTCGATCTTCCTCTCGATCATCCCGACTTCCTCCTCCACGTTGATGTTCATGGAGTAGTCCTCCGGGTGCTTCTTCAACTCGTTGAGCTTGTTCTGCAGCTCAATAATGGGTCGCTCGAAGTCGAGCTGGTGTTTCATCGCGTCAAGGTTAGTTGCCTTTCACAGCCCGCGCAACGCCCATTTCGTACACGCAAAGAGCCGGATTCACACCCGGCTCTTCGTGGTGACGAGGTTTATACGCCTTCACCCAGGCGCTCAGAAGGGTAATGCGGCCAACTATTCGCTCGCTGTTCGAACCGCATTACAAGCAAAACCTCTATGCCAACCCTAAACGAACAGCGAAATCATCTGTCGTCCTGACCTTAAGATAACATACGCCAACGAATTGTTCAAATATATTTTAGCGCCTCGGCGCAAGACCGGTTCCGGACGGATGAATGCTTCCACGCGCATCCGGGTTCAAGACGTGTAAGTATGTGCAAAATCGAGCACATAGAGCTCGGCAAGCCCGGCGTCAGGCGCCCGCCCGAGTTTTCCACCTCGCCCCGCCCGCCAAGAGCTCAGCTCGCGAGAATGCGGTCCAGTTTCTCGGAGATTTGGCTGAGACGGACGATAGGGTCCACCCCCGGCGGCTTCCATGCCGGTTCGACAATAGCCCAGCCCTCGTAGCCGATTTCGTCCACGGCTTTCATGACGGACGGCCAGTCGTTGTCGCCTTCGAGGAATTCGACCGCAAAACCCTTCCAGAGGCCCTCGTTGTCCCGCTTCTTGCGGCTGAATTCCTTGATATGGAGCG
>CAZHEW010000128.1:0-8246 GCA_964531815.1 uncultured Verrucomicrobiota bacterium | reverse complement strand
CCGGGTCTACTACCTTGGTAGTATTACCTCGGTAATTGAATTAATGGCATGCACAAGACACGAATCCATCGCCTGGGCGATTTGCAGCTTCGCATTCTGAAGGTGCTATGGCGCAGCGGCGAAGCCACCGTCGCCGAAGTCCACAAGGCCCTGGGGGCCGAGGGCGAGCTGGCCTATACGACGGTGGCAACCATGCTGCGGAAGATGGAGGTGCGTGGCTTGCTGCAGCATCGGCTGGACGAGCGGAGTTTCGTCTATCGGGCGGCGGTGGGCGCCGCAGTGGTGTCGCAGGGTATGGCGGAGCATCTGCTGGAGCGGCTCTTCGAGGGCAGCTTGGCGGACATGGTGCGGCACCTGTTGAGCCATCGGGAGGTGAGCCGCGCGGAACTGTCCAGGCTGGAGAAACTTATTGCGGAACGAAAGAAGGCGTTATGACGGCCTCCTCCCTGGTAATCGCGTGGTCGCAACTACTGGCGTTGCTGGCGCTGGAGGTGGGGCTGATTGCGCTTGGGGTGGCGCTGCTGCGGCACTGGTGCGCTACGGCCGCGTGGCGGCGGACATTCTGCCAGGTGAGCGTCGCGGCTGTGCTGGTAATTACCGCGTGCGAATTGACGGGCTCGGCCCGGCTGCTCGGCAGCTGGGCCACAAGCAAGCTGGCGTGGCAGAGGGGCGAGCCCGGGTTGGGGACACCCGCCCACGCACTGCAAAGAGCGCTGACAGTCCTGTCGGTCTCGGGGGAGAGGCTTGGTGAGCCGACAGGAATGCCGGCGTTCCAGGTGCCCGGGTTTGGTGGCGCCGTTCGGGGGCTGCCGGCCGCGCCCGCGGCTGCCGCCTCGCGCCCGCCGGAAACGGTCGCCGACACCCTGGGCATGCTCTGGCTATGGCTTGCGTGGGCGGCAGGGGCCGCCTTGGCGGGGGCGCGGGTGTGCCTGGCCCAGTGCCTTTCCGTGGTGTTGCAGCTTCGGCGCCGCTCGATTGCCGCGCCTGCCCTGGTGGAAAGGGTCCAGGCGCTGGCGCGGGCGCTGGGCATCAGGCGCCGGGTGCGCGTGGTTGAATCGCGGCGGCTGACCAGCCCAATTGCATTCGGGCTGATTCGACCGGTGGTCGGGTTGCCAGCCGACTTTACGGACCGGTACGACGCTGCCCGGCAGGAGGCGATGCTGGCGCATGAGTTGGCGCACTTGGCGGCGCACGATCCGTTCTGGTGCCTGCTGGCGGACGCGGCGGCGGTTCTGCTTTGGTGGCATCCCGGGGTGTGGTGGCTGCGGCGGGAACTGCATTTGGCTAGCGAGATGGCCGCGGACGAAGCGAGCCTGCTGGTGGCCGACGGCCCCAGAATCCTGGCGGAGTGCCTCGTGGAGCTGGGTGCGCGCCTGACCCGCCCGCTGGTGCTCGGCCAATTGCGCGTGTCGGGCTTTCGCAGCCATTTGGGCCGGCGGGTGCAGCGGTTGGTGCAGCTCGAAGGCCGCGCGTGGTCGCCGCAGCCCCGGTTGAGCGCGGTGCTGGTGAAGATTTTCGGGCCGATGGCCCTGACGGCCATCGTGGTTTTCTGCACAGCTTGGGCCGCCCCCCAGGCGCTAACGAAAGGAGAGAGTATGAAAATGATGCAACTGAATTGGAAAAGGTCGCTGGCCACCTTTGCGCTGCTGGCCGCGTTCAACGGTCCCGAGGCCCCCGTCGCCGCGGCTCAGTCGGACCAACCTGCCGCGGCGCCGGAAGCGGCGCCGACCGCTCCCGCGGCTGCTTCCGCTGCGGAAGCGCAGGCAACCGAAGCCCCTACCGCTCCGAGCCCGCCGCCGGCAGCAAAGCTTTTCGGCAACCGCGACGGCCTTGCCAGCAAGAGCGCGACGCCAGCGGTGCGCGGCGCTAAACTGGAGGCCAGGCTCAAACAGATAGTGCTTGATGAGGTCAAGTTCGACGGCCTGCCACTGAGCGAAGTGCTGCGCTTCCTGCAGGACGAATCTCTTAAGCGCGACCGGGACAAGACCGGGATCAACTTCCTGATCAAGCCCAACTTTCGGCCCGTTGCGCTGCCTCCCGGCGTGGACCCGGCCACAGGGCTGCCGGTGGCCGTCGCCAGTGGGCCGCTTGACGCGGGCAGGGTGATCATCAAATTCAACCTGCCGCTGCGGAATATCACCATGAAGGACCTGCTGGACGCGATTGTGATGGTCGCTGACCATCCCATCGAGTATGTGCTGGAGGATTACGCGGTGGTGTTCTCGGCCAGGCCGGAGACGCTGGCGGGCCAACCGTTCGCGGCAACTCGCCCCGGAATGCGGCCCGTGCCAGCACCATGTCTCCAGCCCCAGCAAGGGTTCAAGCCGTGGTCCGGGCAGCAGATGCCTCCCTCGTCCGGCCCGGTGCGGCCGCCCAGCAAGAAACAATGGTCCAGCGCTGAATTGGCGGATGTCAAGCCGCAGACCTTCAATGTTGACTTTGGCCCCAGCGAGCCCTCGAAACAAAAGGGGCCTGCCGCAGCAGGTCAAGCTGGCGACTTTTGGAACACAGTATCCATTGGTTTCAACGATCACCACACCGCGGTAGATCTTCAATTCGCTGGGGGCACCCCCAGCCCGATCGAGGTGGAGATGATGAATTTGGGCGGGGCCTGGGGCGTCCCGGGCGCCTGGAACGGAAAATCGCCCATGCTTGAAGACTACAATTATCCCACCGGCAACCGGGGCGGCAATTCGACGGTGATCCTGCATCGGGTGCCGGCGGGCAAGTACCAGGTGTATCTCTACGGTGCCGGCGCGACTCCGGGCTACTTTGGGGATTACAGCGTCAGCGTCGGCGGGCGGGAGTATGGCCGCAAGCAGACCACCCGCAAAGGGGATGGTTTCCACAAAAGCAAGTGGGCAGAGGGCTCCCAGTATGTCCGGTTTTCCAACGTCAAGGTGGGGCCGGGGGAGGAGGTAAAAATCCTCATACAGCCCGGCGAGCCGGTTACCGATAGCAGCGGGCGCACCTTCTCCGATGCCTTCATTGCCGGCTTGCAGCTTGTGCCGGCAAAACAAGCTTTCAAAGCTCCGAAGAGTTGAAGGAAGTGCTTGCGCTCGGTGCGGTCTGCGCGGCCAATTCGTTGCTGCGCGTCTTTGAACCAGCGCCGTTTCCGGGCAGCACCGGGACTGACGGGAATCGTGCCCAAGTGAACAAATCTCCACCGGAAGGAGCGTTGCGGCATTGCCTGCCAGCGGAATCTGCGGCATTGTAATGCAATGGGCAAGCGACGAGAGGCGCGCGAGCGCGCCGTGCAGTTCTTATTTCAGCACGACCTGAACCCGGGGGATGACCTCCCGGCGGCGCTGGAGCATTTCTGGGGATCGCAGCGCGCGGCGGCCATTGTAGTGGACAAAGGCGGCGCGACGTGGGGCCAGCCGGTGGAACTGCCGCCGGCCACGGCCGATGACCTGGCAGTCCGCGAGTTTGCCGACCCGCTCATCCAGGGCACCCTGAAGCATCGCAGCGAGCTGGACGAGATCATCCGGAAGCATGCGAGGAACTGGGAGCTGCACCGCATCGCGGCGGTGGACCGCAACATTCTGCGGCTGGCGATCTACGAGATGCTGCACCGCGATGACATCCCGCCGGTGGTCAGCATCAACGAGGCGGTGGATATCGCCAAGAAGTTCTCCACCCAGGACAGCGGCAAGTTCGTCAACGGCATTCTCGACAAAGTGAAGGGCGAGCTGATGCGCCCGGCCAGGATTGTCCAATGAGCGCGCAGCAGCGCAGGTGAAACCCACATGTCCTTTGCCGACCTCCATCTGCACAGCCGCTACTCCGACGGCACGTACGGGCCGGAGGAAATGGCGGCGCAGGCGCAGCGCTGCGGGCTGGCAGCCATCGCGCTGACCGACCATGACTCGGTGGAGGGCTGTGCGGGCACGGCGCAGGCCTGCGCGGCGGTGGGCATCGAGTTCATTCCCGGCGTGGAGTTGACGGTGGAACTGGCGGGGGACGAATTGCACATCCTGGGCTACTTCATTGACACGCAGAACGGCCTCCTGTTGACCCGGATTGAGCGGTTCCAGGCGGCTCGGCAGAACCGGATCCGCGAAGTGGTGGCGCGTCTGCACCGGCTCCAGGTGCCACTCTCGGAGCAAAGCGTGTTTCTGCTGGCCAACTGCCGGTCGCCCGGCCGGCCGCACGTGGCGCGTGCGCTGGTGCAGGCGGGCCTTTGCCGGAATCTGGACGAGGCGTTCGAGCGGTTTCTCAGGCGCAACCGCCCGGCGTGGGTGCCCAAGTTCAAGATGGACGGACGGGAGGCTATTAACCTGATTCATCAGGCGGGCGGCGTGGCGGTGCTGGCGCACCCAGGCCTCAATCGCACCGACGCCGTCATCCCGGAGATGATTGAGGCGGGGATGGATGGCATCGAGTGTTTCCACGTCAAGCATTCCGCGGCGACGGCGGAGCTTTACCTGAAGCTGGCCGACCGGTATGGGTTGCTGGTGACGGGCGGGTCGGATTGCCACGGCATGAGCAAGGGCAAGCCGCTGATGGGCACGGTGAGAGTGCCGTGCGAGCGCATCGAGCCGCTCCGGGCGCGGGCGGCGGAGCTCAGGCGCGCGGAGTTGCTCCGCGCCGCGCCATGATCTGTTTGCCTGTCCAATCCGCGCGGTGCTGATTTCACACTAGCTTCACCTGATACAAGCCATGGGACTATTCGCCAAGTTTAAGGCCGGCCTGCAAAAGACGCACAGCAAGCTGGCGCACGAGATTAAACGCATTGTCACCCGCTCGCCCAAACTGGACGCCGCCGGGCTGGAGGAGCTGGAAGGCTCGCTGATCGCCGCCGATCTGGGCCCCGCGGTGAGCGGCCAGATCATGCGCGCAGTCAAGCAGGCTTATGAAACGCAGGGGAGCGCAGGGCTGGATGTCTTCGGGGTCGCGCGGCGGGAGGTCGAGCGCAGCCTGGTTGCGAACCAGGCTGAACTGCGCAAGTCTCCACAGGGCCTGACGGTGGTCTCGATTGTCGGGGTCAATGGAACCGGCAAGACCACCACGGCCGCCAAGCTGGCGCACCTGTCGCAAGCGCGCGGACAGACGGTGTTGCTGGCGGCGTGCGACACGTTTCGGGCCGCGGCCATCGAGCAAATCAAGCATTGGGGGCAGCGGTTGAAGGTCGAGGTGATCGCCGGGGCTTACGGGGCGGATGCGGCGTCGGTGGCCCATGACGCGGTGGCGGCCGGACAGGCGCGCAAAGCGGATTATCTGTTCCTGGACACCGCGGGCCGGTTGCACACCAAGCACAACCTGATGCAGGAATTGCAGAAGCTGCATCGGGTCGTGGGCCGGCAATTGCCGGGCGCGCCGCACGAAGTATTGCTCGTGCTGGATGCGACGACCGGCATGAACGCGCTCAACCAGGCGCGGGAATTTAACAAGGCGGTGCCGCTCTCCGGGTTGATCGTCACCAAGCTCGACGGCACCAGCAAAGGCGGCATGGTCGTGGCGATTCAGAAGGAACTGAACTTGCCGGTCAAGTACCTCGGGCTAGGGGAACAGCCCGATGACCTCCAACCCTTTAACGCGAAGCAGTTCGCCGGAGCCCTGTTCGGGGAATGAGCACGCGGCGCGTGAGGCGGCCGGCGGCATCCCGCCCGGGGCGGGACCTGCGCTTCATGCGTCTGGCTTTGCGGTTGGCCCGCCGGGGTTATGGCACGACCTCGCCCAACCCCATGGTGGGGGCCGTGCTGGTCAAGCGCGGCAGAGTTATCGGGCGGGGCTGGCATCGCCGCGCGGGCGAGCCGCACGCGGAAATCGAGGCGCTGCGCGATGCGCGGCGCAGAGGGCGTGCTGTCAAAGGAGCGACTCTCTACGTGACGCTGGAGCCGTGTTGCACGCAAGGGCGCACCCCCCCCTGCACGGAAGCCCTCAAGTCCGCCGGCATCAGACGGGTGGTGGCCGGCGCGACTGATCCAAATCCTCGGCATGCCGGGCGGGCGTTTCGGATTCTGCGCCGGGCGGGAATGGCTGTCACCCGCGGAGTGCTGGCCGGGGAATGCGGGCGGCTCAACGAAGCCTTCAACCACTGGATTACCCGGCGCACGCCGTTCGTCACCGTAAAGGCGGGCATGACGCTCGACGGCAAGATTGCTACCGCCTCGGGTGAATCCCGATGGATTACCGGCGCGCAGGCCCGGGCTTGGGGAATGAAGCTGCGGAAAGGGGCGGACGCGATCCTGGCGGGAGTCAACACCGTGCTCGCAGACGATCCTGGCCTGACGGTGAGAATGCAGAAGCCGGGAGCGAGCCGGGCGCCTTCTGTGGTGGCGGACAACCGGCTGCGCCGCATCGTGTTGGATGCGATGGCGCGGACTCCGTTGAGCGCGCAGATCGCGAGCGACGCATGGGCGCCATTGACGACGATCGTGGTTGGCAAATCGGCCCCGAAGCGGCGCGTCGCGGCGCTGGCCAGACGGGTGCGGGTGCTCGTCGCACCCGTTTCCCGCGGAAAGGTCAATTTGCGGTGGTTAATGAAGCAGCTCGGCTCCGAGAATGTCACCAGCCTGTTGGTCGAAGGCGGCGGCGAGGTGAACGCCTCGTTCCTGCTGCAAGGACTGGCCCAGCGCGTCGCCTTCTTCTATGCGCCGAAGATCCTGGGCGGGCGCGACTCACGCCGGGCGGTCGCCGGCGAGGGGGCGAGGACTCTGGCGGAGTGTCTGCGTTTGACCGATCTGGAGTGGCGGCGGCTTGGCGCTGACTGGCTGGTGAGCGCTCGAGTTGAAGCGCCCTGATTCGGTATTCTTTGCCATTTCGCATGGGCGGCAGAGCGCCTACTATGGCGCAATGTTTACTGGAATTGTCGAAGAAGCCGGCACGGTGGAGCGGATCAAGCCCACGGCGAAGTCCATCGAGTTAACCCTGCGCGCCAAGGTCTGCGCGCAAGGGCTCAAGGCGGGATCAAGCCTGGCGATCAACGGTTGCTGCCTGACGGTCGTGAAGTTGGCTTCGCGCGGGAGCGGCAAGCTGCTGCAATTTGATCTGCTGAAGGAGACCTGGCAGCGGACGAACCTGCAATTCGCCCGGACGGGCTCGATGGTGAATCTGGAGCGGCCGCTGCGCGCGGACGGCAACCTCGGCGGACATTTCGTGACGGGCCACATTGACGGCATCGGCCGGATCACCCGTTGGGAACGGGCGGGCAAGGATCACGTGCTCGACATCGCCGCCCCGCCCGAAGTGATGCGCTACGTGGTGTTCAAAGGCTCGATGGCGGTGGACGGCATCAGCCTCACCGTCGCGGGCGTCCAAAAGCGTGCCTTCCGCATCTGGATTATCCCGCATACCTACGAAGTCACCGCCCTGTGCGAGCGCAAAGTGGGCGACGCCGTGAATCTCGAAGCCGACCTGCTGGGCAAGTATGTCGAGAAATTCGTGAGCGCCCGGGGCCGTCGTTGAACCCGGGGAGCATCAACGCAGCCACAACAGGTACCACTTTCGCTTGCTGGGCGCTCCCCCCTTGATCGGCTGGGCCTTGCTCTCTCTCCGGGCCATCGAGGCGGGGGTAATCTCGCGCACGCGGCCTTCGGACACGAAATGCTCCTGGCCCCTGGCGTCCTTGAAACAGTAACTGCCGTCAATGAGCCGCGGTTTGTTGGCGGTGGTAATCTCGGCTCCGTTGTTGAGCCGCATGACGTACCGGTGCGCGCATCCGGACAGCGCCATCAGGCAGATCAGTCCCAGGCAAAAGGCTTTCGGCATAACACTGCGTGGGTTTGCCGGCGTTGATTGAGGTTCTCTGCCATGTTCCGTGAGCCGCCTTCAGTCCTCCGGCTTCTCTTCCGAGCGCACCATGAACTCCATGTGGCTTCGCTCAGCCACTTCCCGCAGATAGCGCTGCATGGAACCGGAACTGCCCAGGTAAAGGGGATCGAACAGGGCCAGGAGAACCCCGGGACGGCTGCGCTTTTGCTTGAGCCACAGTTCAACCCAGCTCTTGACTTCGCTGGGCAAGGCTTCGGCGTGGTGAACGGAAACGATCACCAGATCGGCGGTGGCTGCTTCGCCGGCGGCAATAGACCGCAACTGCGTGGTTCGGAGCTCTGTCACCAGCCACATTTCCTTGGTGATTGCACACTTTCCGTCCAGACATCTGGAGAGCATCTGGCAAAACTCTTCCGCGCGCGCGCCTGTGACCGAATCTTCATGCACGGCTGAAACTACGAAACGCTTTGTCTTTTGCCAAAGCGGCCACACCCGCAGTTTTGATAGCGTTGCATCCATGAACAGAGACT
>CAZHEW010000127.1:0-8257 GCA_964531815.1 uncultured Verrucomicrobiota bacterium | reverse complement strand
CGGCGATTGTTGCCGGCTGCCTCTGGCCGGCGGGCCTATCCGGCGCCCCGGCCAAGGCCAAACCCAACATCCTGCTCATCATCGCGGATGATTTGAATGACTGGATCAAGCCGCTGGCCGGGCATCCGCAGGCCAGGACCCCCAACCTCGACAAACTGGCGGCGCGCGGGGTGACCTTCCGCAATGCGCAGTGCCCGGCCCCGCTCTGTAACCCGTCGCGTGCCGCCTTCATGAGCGGCATGCGCCCCTCGACCACCGGCATTTACCATAATCACCAGGTGTGGATGCCCCATATCGGGCGCGGGCTTTGCCTCAACGATTATGTGCGGAAGTTCGGCTATACGTCGCTCGGGGCGGGCAAGATCTACCACTACCGCAACTACCGCGCGGAGGACTGGGACGAGGTGGTCTTCCCGACCGACGACACGCTGCCCAATCACCCGGCCAACCGGCGCCCGGGGCCGTTCGGCTACCGCATGTTCACCGACGACGAGCCCAAGCAGCCCTTCGACGAGCGGCGGGCCGAAAGCGAACTTGTGGATGCCAAGAGCGTCTCGTGGTGCATCGAGCATCTCGCGCAGCCCAAGCAGCCCTTCTTCATGACCTGCGGCTTGCACCGCCCGCACACGCCGTGGGACGTGCCGAAGAAATACTTCGACCTCACCCCCCTGGACACCACTCAGCTCCCGGTGGTGCTCACCAACGACCTGGGCGATGTGCCCCGGCCCGGCGTGGAATTCGCCAAACCTGATGGCGTGCATAGCAACATTCTCAAGGCGGGCCTCTGGCAGGATCGTGTGCGCGCTTACCTGGCAGCCGTTTCCTATGCGGACGCGCAAATCGGGCGGCTGCTCGACACCTTGGATAAGTCGCCCCATCGCGACCATACCATCGTTGTGTTCGTGGGTGACAACGGCTGGCATCTGGGCCAGAAGGAACACTGGGGCAAAGTGACCCTGTGGAACGAGGCAACCCGCGTGCCGATGATTTGGGTGGCGCCCGGCGTGGCGAAAACGGGGTCAACGTGCGAGCAGGGCGTGGACCTTATGAGCCTTTATCCAACCTTGTGCGAGCTGGCGGGCGTCCCGATCCCCAAACACGCCGAGGGCGTGAGCATCAAGCCGCTGCTCGTCAACCCGGCCGCCGCCTGGAGCCAGCCGGGCCTTTCCACCATGTACCAGAATAACCATACGCTCCGCACGGCGGAGTGGCGCTACATCCGGTATGCCGACGGCACGGAAGAGCTCTACAACGAACGCACGGATCCACGCGAATGGACCAACGTCGCCGGCAACAAGGAATATGCGGACGTGAAGAAGAACCTGGCGAAGTATCTGCCGGCCACCAACGCGGCTCCGGTCGAGAGCCAGGAAGCGCCTGCCAAGAAAAAGAAGAAGAAGAATCGCAAGCAGACTTAAGCCGAAGGTTTCGAATGACATGAAGAATCGAATCCTGTTTTGGAGCCTGCTGGCCATGTCCTGCGCCAGCCTGGGCGCAGCCCAGCGGCCCAACATTCTGGTCGTCCTGGTGGACGACATGGGGTGGTCGGACATCGGGCCTTACGGCGGGGAGATCCACACGCCCACTCTCAGCACGCTGGCCACGAATGGACTGCGGTTTCGGCATTTCTACAACGAGGCGCGCTGTTCACCTACCCGCATCGCTTTGATGACCGGGCTGCACATGCAGTCGGCGGGCGTAGACCCCAATGCCAGCCTGCCCAACCTGCGCACCGACAACAACGTCACCATCCCGGAACTCCTCGCCACCAACGGCTACCGCACCTATTTCTCCGGGAAATGGCACCTGGGCGTCCGGGCGGATGGCCGCGACCCGGTCAGCCGCGGCTTTCAGCAAGCCTTCGGCCAGGGAGTCAACGCCGACGGCGCCGGCGGCGACTACTGGGGCGACGGGGAGGTGTACGGATTTGTATCCAGCAACGGAGAAATCACGGCGACCAACTACCCGCCGGGAGGTTTCTACAAGACCGACGCCAACACCGATTACGTGCTGAAGTACCTGGATCATCACTTTGGCAAGCATGACGGCGCGCCATTCTTCATTTACCTGGCCCACAACGCGCCGCATTTCCGCCTCCAGGCGCCCCTCGATTACATCAACAAATACACCGATGCCGGCGACACCAACAACCCCGCCGATGCGGACCTCTACCGCTATGAAGATGGCTGGGACCTCACCCGGCAGCGCCGGTTCGCCCGCCAGATGACCAACGGCGTCCTCGAAGCCCAGTACCGGTTGTCGCCCAAGGACTACGAGAATGTCGGCAAGCTCGACATCCCCGACTGGACGGCGCTGGCCGCCGATCGCCAGGCCGATCTGGCCCGCCGCATGGCCGTCTATGCCGCAATGGTCCACAAGGTGGATGAGAGCATCGGCCGGATCGTCGCCCGCTTGCAGGCCGAGGGCGCGCTGGACAATACGCTGATCTTCTTCTTCTCCGACAATGGCGGCAACTCCGAAGGCGGACTGTACGGCCGAACGGGCGATCAGAACAACGCCGCGCCGCTCACCGGTGCCGCGCTCGAAACCATGGGGCTGTCCGGCGGCGCGTTGCTTCACCTGGGCGGCGGCTGGGCCAATGTGAATAATACTCCCTTGCGCTTCTTCAAACACCACACGCACGAAGGGGGTTGCCGCACGCCGCTGATCGTTCACTGGCCGAACGGCATGCCCGGCCAGGTGAAGGGCAAATGGACCAATGAGCGCGGGCATGCCATTGACATCATGGCGACGATTCTCGACCTAACCGGGATACCCTATCCTGCGGAGTTCGAGGGCCATCCGGTGTTGCCCCTGGCGGGGACGAGCCTGCTGCCGGCGCTGCGGGGCGGTCGGCTTGCCGCGCGCGATCTCTTCATCGAGCACGAGCGCAACCGCGCCATGTTCCGCGGCAAGTATAAGCTCGTCTCCAAAAGCTTCACCCAGGGCGGCGATGACCTGCCAGCTCACGAGCTCGAGCTTTACAACCTGGAAACCGACCCCACCGAGCTCAACACGCTGGGCTTCTACGATACGGCGCTGATGTCCAACATGATTACTTCCTGGAACGCGTGGACGGCCAGCCTCCCGGGACTCAACACCAATCGCGCGGTTTCCCCGATCTCGGTGGACGCCTCGCAGTTTGCCATGCCGTCCGGCAACGAGTTGTTTTACGACACCTTCAGCCGCCCCGATGCCCTCGACGTGGATGCCGCCCGCGAAGGCATGTCCGGAACCCTCGCCGGCATGGGTCTGGCCCCGGTTAACTCTGTCTATTTCCAGGGCTTCGGCAGCAATCGCACGCAGATTGTGAATCAGCGCCTGCGCATGGCGATCAGCAGCGCCGGCATGTCGGAAAATGGCCTGATGATCAATTTCGTGGGGCCGGAGATCACCAAGGCCGGCGGATTCTCCGTCGAGGTGACCATCACGGAAATCAACTCCGTCACCTCCGAGCCCGCGGACCGATACGCCGGCTTTGGAGTCGGTCTGAATGGCGCAGAAGCCGCCACCGGCGCGGATATCTCCAATCCTAACTCATTCCGCGGCCGCGCTGACCTTACAAACGGGCTCGCCGATTTCTTCGTGGACCTCGATCTGGCCGGCAACGTCAAGGTCTGGAGCAAAGGCCACTTGCTTGAGACGGTGCCCGTGGGCAAAACCAGCGGCACCGTCCTGGCCAGCTTTCGTTTGGCGTCCGGCTTCGCCGCCGGAGGCGCGGTGGAGGCACGCGTCTTCTTCGACGGCGTCCTGCTGGATATCAACAGCGCCGATGCCAGCTCCACCTCCCGCACCTTTACCTGGGATAATACCGATGCCAATTACCTCGGCCTCAGCGTTCGCGCCACCGGCTATGGCGAACTGGACAACCTCATCGTCCGCCCCTTGCCGCTCCGCAACGCGCTCTCCGCTCTGCACCTCCTCCGGAGCGGTCTATCCGGCTCAGAATCCGACTTGACATCCGATCCCGATCTGGACGGGCTAGATGGTTTTGCCGAGTGGTTGTGGGGCGCCAATCCGACGGTCCCGGATCTCGCACTCACCTCGGTCAGCCTCGCTCATCACGTGGCCACACATCAGTTCATCCTCAGCCATCGGCGGCTGGCACACGCCGATCTCCTGGGCGTGGACTACCCCATCCGCGCCACTGCCGACCTCTCTCTTCCGCGCCAGAGTTGGATCGAGACCACGACCACCACTATTGGCGCAACTCCCCTGCCGGATGATGCCCGGTACGAGTGGGTGGAACGCGCTCTGCCGCGCTCGTTGACGGACCCCGTCTCGGCCTTGTTCTTCGCTGCTGGTGGTTACCTGTTTTGAGATGAGCTTGTTCCGAGCCTGGCTGCTGCTGACAACCGCGCTCGCTGGTACCCTGCTGGCGGCAGATGCCACGCCGCTGGACCAGGCGTTTGCCCGGCTGCAGACGTTTGATTGGAAGGACAGCCGGGAGGCTCTGGCCCCGATCGCCCAGGCCTTCGAGGCCGGTCAAACCAATACGCACGAGCGGCTGGCGCTGGAACGGCGCCTGGCGGCGGTGCTCGGCTCTTCCGCCCCTCGCGCCGCAAAGGCTTTTGCCTGTCGCCAACTTAGCTTGGCCGGCACCGCCGAGTCGGTCCCCAACCTGGCTCGCTTGCTGGTTGATCCTGACCTCGCCCATCTGGCCCGCGTTGCCCTGGAACGCATCCCGGACGCGCGCGCCGCTGAGTCGCTGCGCCAATCCCTCCCTTCCGTAAAAGGCAATCTGCAGGCTGGCGTCATCAACTCCCTCGGCAACCTCAAAGACCCCTTGGCCGTCCCGTTGCTCACCGGCTTATTGCAGTCGCTGGACTCGGACACCGTTGGTGCCGCTCTCCTGGCGCTCGGCAAGATTGGAACGGTGGAGGCGGCGCAGGCACTTGACGCCTTCCGGGCATCGCCGCCGCCCGAATTGCGAGCCCGCGGCGCAGAAGCCTCCCTCATGGCCGCGGAAAGCCTGGCTCGCTCGGGCCGCCTCAAGGAGTCGGACGCCCTGTTCCGCGCCCTCTATGCCACCGAGCAGGACAGCCGGCTGCGTCTCGGCGCGTTTCGCGGCCTGTTGACCCTTGCGAACCCCGAACGCGGCAGTGATCTGTTGGCCCGGGCTCTGGCGGGAACCGACGCGGAACTGCGCGAGCTGGCCGCGGATTGGATCAGCGGTCCGGCCGACGACACCAGCGTGCGGCGCTTGTGCGAAAGACTGCGTGACCTTCCCACGGCGGGCCAGGCGGCCTTGTTGGACGCTCTGGGTGTCCGGGGTGAACAGGCGTGCGCCGGCGTCGCGCGAAACGCTTTAACCAGCCCCGCGGCGGAGGTGAGAGCCGCGGCGCTTCGGGCCATGGCGCGCCTGGGAGATGTCTCGGACCTTCCCGCATTGCTGCGCCGGTCCGCCAGCGCTGACGCGCAGGAAAGCGCCGCCGCCCGGTTCGCCCTGGCCAACCTGCCCGGCAAGGACGTGGACAAGCAGCTCGCCCGCCGATTGCAAGAGGCCGGGCCAGAGGCGCCTGCCCTGCTTCAGTGCCTCACGGCACGCCATAGTCCCGGCGCCGCCGATATTATCGTTTCCCTGCTGCAGAAACCCGGCCCCGCCCGCACCTCGGCTTTGGAGGCCCTGGCTGGGTTGGGCGACGAGCGTCAGGTTCCCGTGCTGATGCCGCTGCTCAAGGCCCCGGAGCCTGCCACGCAGGAGGGGGCGCGGCGCGCATTGCAGGCAATTGTGGCGCGCACGCGCGTGCGCAGCCTCGACGCGCTCAACGACGCCTACCAGACCGGCGACAGCGCGACCAAGGTGTTCCTGGTCCAGCAATTCGGCGCGATCGCGGGCCCGCGCGCGTTGCAGTCGGTCCGCCTGGCTCTGGCAGATTCCGAGCCCGCCGTGCGCGAGGCCGCCTTCGCCGTGGTGGCCGACTGGCCCGGCCCGGGCGCCGCGCCGGACCTGCTCAAGCTGGCGCGCACCGCCGAGAACCCGTCCTGGAAAGCGCTGGCCTTTCGCGGCCTGGTTCGCTTGTGCCGGGATGCGGACATGACCTTCGCGCAGCGGCTCAAGAACCTGGCCGAGGCGGCGACATTGGCCGCCAGGACCGAGGACAAGCTCCTGCTCATTTCCGCCTGGGCCGCCATACCTGAACCGGAAGCGCTCAGCCAAATCGCCGCCTGCCTGAAAGATCCGGACCTGGCCGAGGCCGCCGGCCTGGCTATCGCGTCCGCCGTTCCCAAGCTGGACGCCAAACATCAGGACACGACAGTGCTGGTGCTGCGGCAAGTCGTTCAAACATGCAGTCAAACCAACGTGCAGGAGCAGGCGCGCGTCGCCTTGCGCAGGCTCGAAGCGAAGGGCCAACCATGAACCAACTGCCCAGCCAGCGCCCGCTGCGGCGCCGCGCGTTTCTGCGAGGCGCCCTCGCGGCGGGCATTGCGCCCTGGATTATCCCGGCCTCCGCCCTCGGTCGCGACGGCGCTACCGCCCCGGGCAACCGGGTGGTCATGGCCGCCATCGGCCTGGGCTTCGGCTGGCCCATGTTTCTCAAGCGCAAGGACACGCAGTTTGTCGCGGTGTGCGACGTGCAGCACTCCCGGCGCGAGAAAGGCAGGAGCACGGTCAATGAGAACTACGGCAATGCGGATTGCGCCGCTTACAACGATTTCCGCGAGGTCCTGGCTCGCCCCGACATTGACGCCGTTTACATCGCCACGCCAGATCATTGGCACGCGCTGGTCACCATTGCCGCCGCGCGCGCCGGCAAAGCGGTCTATTGCCAGAAACCGCTCACGCGCACCATCGCCGAAGGCCAGGCCGTGGTCCAGGCGGTGCGGCGCCACAACATCGTCTTTCAGCAGGGCACCCAACAGCGGCATGACCCCAAAATACTCTTCGGCTGCGAGTTGGTCCGCAATGGCTACATCGGCCAACTGAAGCATGTGAAGATCGGCAGCCCTGAAGGCAGAACCATGCCCCCTCAGGCCCCGGAGCCTGTGCCGACCGGTCTGGATTGGGACATGTGGCTGGGGCCCGCGCCCTGGACGCCGTTCACCTCCTGCCGCGGGCGCGCGCACGATTGGTATTTCATCTCGGATTACTGCATGGGCTACATCGCCGGATGGGGCGTTCACCACGCCGACAGCGCCCAACAGGCCAGCGGCTTGGACGATCCTTCCGGGCCGATCGAAGTGGACGCGCGGGGCGAGTTTCCCAAGGACGGCCCTTTTGACACGCCTTACCGCTGGAACATGAACTATCGCTTCGCCAACGGCCTCACCTGGAACTGGACCGACACCTCCGCCTGGGAACCGCAGCCCAACTGGACCGACCCGAAGCGGCACCGCATGGGTATCCGCCTGGAAGGCACCGAGGGGTGGGTTTTCATCTGGCGCGGCCTGGTGGAGGCTCACCCCAAGTCACTGCTCGACGTGAAGATCGGCCCCAACGACAAGGTCCGCCTCGCGCAACCCGGCGGCGAGCCCATTCCGGACTTCATTCAGTGCGTTCGCGAACATCGGCGCACCTGCGCTCCGGTCGAAATCGCGCACCGGTCCACCACGCTCTGCTCGCTCGGTGCCATCTCGATGCAGCTCGCCCGAAAGGTCACCTGGAACCCCGTTCGCGAAGAGTTCATCGGGGACCCTGAAGCGGCCCGCCTCACATCCCGCGCCATGCGCGAGCCCTGGTGCGTTTAACATTCTTAGCTGCTATGAAGACACCAAGCCAACCCCTGCCACCCCTCCCCTCAAACGTCATCCCGGCACTGGTTTCCCGCCGCCGCTTCCTCAAGACCGCCGCTCTGACCTCCGCCGCGCTCTCCGGCGCCTGGCTCGGCCGCGCCGCGCCTCCGGCCG
Source organism: uncultured Verrucomicrobiota bacterium (assembly GCA_964531815.1). GTDB lineage: Bacteria > Verrucomicrobiota > Verrucomicrobiia > Limisphaerales > UBA8199 > UBA8199. Next base: position 409 of record CAZHEW010000127.1, on the reverse strand, counting down.
CCCCTCCCTCGGGCGCAGCCCCCCTGCAAGTCGCCGTCATCACGGGCGGGCACCTGTTCGACGTGCCGAACTTTCATCGCCTGTTCCGCGCCCTTGAAGGCATCGATGCCTACATCCAGCCCATGGCGGATTTCGCCGCCACGCCCGAGAAGGTGCGCGACAGCTACGACGTCCTGCTCTTCTACATCATGCTCCAGGACGACCCCGCGGAAGCCAAACGCCCCGCGCTCGCCCACCGGGCCGTCCTCGAACGGCTGGGCGCGACCGACCAGGGCATCGTCCTCATGCATCACGCGCTCCTGGCCTATCTCCAATCGCCCCTGTGGTCCGAGCTGGTCGGCATCCCGGACCGCAAGTTCGGCTTCGACCACGACCAGACGCTCCAGGTCCAGGTGGCCAACGCGGATCA
>CAZHEW010000126.1:6937-8291 GCA_964531815.1 uncultured Verrucomicrobiota bacterium | reverse complement strand
ACCTCCGTTCTACCTCCGGCAAATAGACCCAGGTACTACGGAGGTAGAACGGAGGAGCGACGGAGGTAGGACCGCATTGTGGCCGCGTGTGGCTCTTCGCTGCGTGACAGGTCCCGGCCTGCATATGTCGCTCAGATGCCGCGTGGGAGCACGCGGCCTGCATGTGGACGGTGCTGCTGCAGGCCGCGTGCCCCCACGCGGCGCTGGGACTTGGCGGCCTCGGCCGCTGCGCCGGCGCGAATCGGCGCGGGGGTCTGGCGCGCCTAACGCCAAGGTTGCCCCCGCCCGGAGCGGCAGGAGCGGTGCGGGCTGCGGATCGCCATTGTCAGCGGCTCGGGGGGCCGATAGAATAAGGGCGCGCGATGATTTCGGCCCAACAACAGGCAACGCTCAGCGGGGCGAACTGCGAGATTGCCTTCGATAATCTGACGCGCCAGCTTTACGCGACCGACGCCTCGATCTACCAGATTGTTCCGGCGGCGGTAGCCTTCCCGGCCAACACACGGCAGGTCGTCTTGTTGCTGGATGCCGCGGTGATGGCGGGGGTGACCGTAACGCCGCGAGGCGCCGGCACCGGGTTGGCGGGGGGCGCCTTGGGCGATGGTTTGGTCATTGATTTCTCACGCCATAACCGCCAGATCACAGATCTGGATTTGGAGCGCCGGACGGTGCGGGTGGGGCCGGGGGTGATACTGGATCAGCTCAACAACTTCCTGCGGCCGCACAAGTTCTGGTTCGGGCCGGATGTGGCGACCAGTTCCCGCGCCACGCTGGGCGGCATGATTGCGAACAACTCCAGCGGCGCGCGGGCGCCGGTCTATGGCACCACGGCTGACCATATCAGCGAACTGGAGGTGGTCATGGCCGACGGTCGCGTGGTGCTGGTGGCGGCCAAACACGACACACTGCGCAAGCAACGCGAGCTGGTCGGTGACCTGCTCTATTTCCACGGTTTGAGCATAGCGGAGCGCCGGCCGCCGGGGCTGACGAAGCGCTGGCCGGGCTATGCGATTGAGCGCTGCGTGCGGGAGCCGAATAACCTCAACCACCTGCTGTGCGGCAGCGAAGGGACGCTGGCGATCATCGTCGCGGCCGAAGTAAACATCGTTCCCCTGCCGCAGCAAAAGGGCCTGGGCCTGATCTTCTTCGCCTCGATCGCGGAGGCGATGCAGGCGACGGTGGAACTGCTTGAACTCAAACCCGCCGCCATCGAGCACCTCGACCGGGTGCTGCTGGACCAGACGAAAGGCCAAGCGGCCTTCCAGGCCGCGCGCGATCTCCTCGAACTGGATATCAAGCCATGCCAATCCATCCTCGCAGTCGAGTTCTTTGACGATGTGGACGACCGTTTGGC
>CAZHEW010000126.1:5238-6837 GCA_964531815.1 uncultured Verrucomicrobiota bacterium | reverse complement strand
CACGCCGCCTCGGGCCTGCTGCACGTCCGGCCCATCCTCGACCTGCACACAGCCGAGGACCTGAGGAAGTTCCGCCAGCTCGCGAATGATGTCTCCGCCCTGGTCAAGAAGTTCAAAGGCTCGCTGGCGGCCGAGCATGGCGTTGGCATGGCGCGGACCGAGTATATGCCCCAGCAGCTTGGTGATGGGCTGCTGAGCGTCATGCGCGAGATCAAAGCCTCGTTCGACCCTAACAACCTGCTCAACCCGGGCAAGATTGTCCCGGACGGCCGCTTCAGGATGGACGCCGACTTGCGCCTGGGGGCAGGCCATGAGATGAAGCTTCCCTTCTCGCCGGTGTTGGCGTTTGCGGCGAAAGACGAGTCCTTTACGCGCAACCTGGAGCAATGCAACGGCTGCGGGGGGTGCCGGAAAGAGACGGCCACCATGTGTCCGACTTTCCTCGCCACCGGCGAGGAGATCATGAGCACGCGGGGGCGGGCCAACGCGATTCGCGCGGCGCTGGAGTTGCGGGGCGTGGCGGGCGGTGACGCGCTGCGCAGCGCGGAACTGGAGGCGGCGCTGAGCAACTGCCTGTCCTGCCGGGCTTGCACGACCGAGTGCCCCTCGAACGTAAACATGTCGCTGCTCAAAGCCGAGCTGCTGAACGCGCGGATTCGGCGCGACGGCTTGTCCTGGCGCGAGCGATTGATCAGCAAGGTGGACTGGCTCGGGCGGCTTGGCTGCGCCATGCCGCGGCTGGCCAACGCGTTGTTGGACTCGCTCCTGGTGCGCGGCCTTCTCAGCAAGACGCTGGGCTTGGCCTGGCAACGGCCGCTGCCGCACTACGCGCGGCAGCGCTTCGACCGGTGGTTCGCGCGGAGAGGCGGCTCGCCCAAAGCCCCGCGCGGGCGGGTGGTGCTGTGGGACGACACCTTCGTGCGGTATCATGAGCCGCACATCGGCATTGCGGCGGTCAAGGTGTTGGAGGCCGCCGGCTTCGAGGTGGCCCTGCCGGCTGGGCGGAAGTGCTGCGGGCGGCCGGCCTTCAGCCAGGGCAACCTGGAGGAGGCCCATCGCCTGGGACACCACAACCTGGCATTGCTGAGCCGGGATATGGATGCCGCGCCTATCATCTTTTTGGAGCCGTCATGCTACTCCATGTTTGTCGAGGACTACCGCGAGCTGAAGCTGGAAGGCGCCGACCGCGTGGCGAAGCGCTGTTTCCTTTTCGAGCAGTTCATCGAGGGGCTGCTCAGCCACGAGCCGGAGGCTCTGCGGTTCAAGACCAAGGCGGGCAACATGGTCATTCACGCCCACTGCCACGCCAAGGCGCTGACGGACCCGGCCCACATGCGGCGGCTGGCGGAGCGGCTGCCCGAACGCAACGTGACCCTGCTGGACACAGGCTGCTGCGGCATGGCCGGCGCGTTCGGGGCGCTGGCGTCAAAATACGAGCTCTCCCTCAAGGTCGCCGAGCCGCTCGCGCAGAAGGTGCGGAGCCAGCCCTTCGGGACGGTGATCGTCGCCTCCGGCACCAGTTGCCGGCACCAGATTGAGCACCTGGCGACCGTCCGCGCCCGCCACATGGCCGAGGTGCTGGCCGATGCGCTGGCCTCG
>CAZHEW010000126.1:0-5138 GCA_964531815.1 uncultured Verrucomicrobiota bacterium | reverse complement strand
ATTGAGACTGTGCGCCGCCCCGGCGGCGGAAGCGGGGGCAGGTGCGGCGGCAGGGTGGGCCGAGGTCGAGATCACGCCGGCACTGGGCATTGCGCTGGGCGGCCGGGGAGGGGCGCAAACAGCCGCCAACAAGGTGCTCGACCCGCTGTTCGCCCATGTCCTGTGCCTGCGCGACGGCCACGGGAAGGGCTTTGTTCTTGTCTCGCTCGACTTGATCGGCTTGCCGCATGACTTGAGCGACCGCCTTCGCGCGCGGCTCGTGCAGGAGTTGGGAGTGGAGTGGAACCTGGTGGTGCTGAACGCCTCACACACCCACAGCGGACCCTACATGCTGCGGAGCTTGATGGCCGGTGTGGATCCGGCTCCGCGGGCGGAGGTGGACTACTTCAACGCGCTCGAAACGAAGGTGATCGGCGCCGCGCGCGCGGCGGGCCGGGCCATGCGTCCGGTGCGGGTGGAGACATTTCAGGGCAGCGCAGGGGTTGGCATCAACCGCCGTGGCAAGAACAAGCAAGGGCGGAATGCCGGCATGCTCCCCGACATGAACGGACCGCGCGACGACCGGGTCTGGGTATTGAAGCTAACCCCCGAGGCGGGCGGCGCCGCCGCGATAGTGTTTGCCTGCGCCTGTCATGCGCTGATTGCGTATGGGTTCGATTATGCCGCCCTCTCCGCCGACTTCCCCGGGGCGGCCCGCAACTTCCTGCGCGAGGCGCTCGGCCCGAAAACGCACGTCCAGTTTGTGCAGGGCTTCGCCGGAGACATCCGGCCGCGCGCGCTGGCGGACCTGGAGCGGGGCCGCTTTCGCAAGGCGGCGCCTGCGGACCTGGAGCATGCCGCGCGCGAATTGTCCGGCGCCGTTCTGGCCGCCCTGAAAGCGCCCGGCGAGAAGTTGTCTCTGGAGCTGGCGGGAGCCAGTGACCGGCCATTACTGCCGCGCGGCCAGGCTCCGCCACGCGAGCGCTACGAGGAAATGCGGGCCGCCGCGCTGGCCCGGACGAACGCCTACCGGCTCGCGGTGGCGGATTACTGGCTCAAGCGTTACGATTCGGGCGAAGGCTTTGCCCGCGGCGATGCCTGGCCGCTGGGCCTGATTCGATTGTCGGAGAACCAATGGATAGTGCATTGCGGGGGCGAGCCATGCATCGAATGGCGGGCTAAGATCGCGCAATGGCTGGCGCCGCTCAACATTGTGGCCTGGGGTTACAGCCAGGAAGCCAGGTCCTACTTGCCAACTGAGTCAATGCTGTCCGAAGGGGGTTACGAGGTGCTGGATTCCAACCAGGGACGCGAAAGCACGCCCGCGCCGTTCGCGCCCGGCATCGAGCGCGCGGTCCGCGAGAGCCTGCTGCGGCAGTTGGCGTTCATCCGTGCCGGGACACCCTGAGGCGGGTTCAAAATGGAGTCCTGGCGATGGCGGTCACCTGCCCTAGGGATGCGGCAGTTCGTGTATATCCCGCTGCACCCCCATATGGGAGACCACTCCCACAATTTGGAACAGAACATAACCAATCGCGACGGTGAAGATCACTGCCACGACCACAACCCACAACCAACGAGCAGACGCCTTGAGCTTATTCCGATGGGAATGTTCGCGTGAAACGTGCCGTTTCTCCGGTGGAGAGGAGTGGCTCGCGCGAGGGGAGGCTTCGCGGCGGTGGCGCGCGACCGGGAGACCAGGCGGGAAGGGAATGTGCGGCGTCTGGCCGCGGCGCAGGGTGTCCACCAATTCAACGGCCTTGGCTGGCGCAATGCCTCGCGCGGCCAGGCTTGCCAGGATTTCCTGGTCGGAATGGCTCGCGTCGAGCATTCCTTTGGCCAACTCCACATCTGACGGCAGAATCTCGTGAATCATAGCCGATGTTTCACCGCCGTTCCCCCCACCCTGCGGGCACGGAGGCAACTTGCTGAATTCTGCCCCCACGGCGCGCCTCCGCCAAGTCGAATCAACCGCAAGCAGGAGTTTCCAATCCGAGGCTTGGTGTCTTGCCGGGTTTCTCCCACTGTTAGCCGGCAAACTTTCGCCTTTGAACTTCGCCCTCGCTTGCCTATAACCACGGCGTGTCCGGGCCGTTCGCACAACCCATTGATGCCAGCACGCGCTTCTGCGCCGTGTATGGCTATCCCGTCAGGCACTCGGCGTCGCCGGCTATGCAGAACGCCGGCCTGGCCGCGCTCGGGCTTAACTGGCGCTACCTTGCCTGCGAAGTTCATCCGGACGATCTGCGCGCCGCCATCAAGGGAGCGCAGGCGATGAGCTTCATCGGGCTCAATCTCACCGTCCCGCACAAGCTGCTGGCGGTGGACATGGTGGATGTCCTGGATGACTCGGCCAGGACTTGGGGCGCGGTCAATACCATCCGCTTCGAGGGTCAGGACGGGCACGGCGTCTGGCGGTCCCTGCGCGAGTTTACGGAAGCCCCCTGCCAAACCCGGTCGCATGGCTTCAACACCGACGCCGATGCGATTGTGCGCTCGCTGCGAGAAGACTTGGGGGTGGAGTTGCGCGGCGCCAGGGTCCTGTTGCTGGGCGCCGGCGGAGCCGGGCGGACCGCCGCGTTGAAGCTCGCCGCCCAACGTGTCGCAGAGGTTTGTCTGGTCAACCGCACCCGCAGCAAGGCCGACGCCGTCGCAGACGAAATCCGCCAGCGCAGCCCGGAGGTGAAGGTGACGCTGGGGTATCCGGCGGGCCCGGTGGACTTGGTGCTGAATGCGACGTCGCTGGGCCTGAAGGCCGACGATCCGTTGCCGATTGACGAGCGGCAGTTTCCTCTCGGGCGGGCGGGCGCTGTTTACGACATGGTCTATCGGCCTGCGGAAACTACGTTTCTCAAGGCGGCCAAAGCAGCCGGCTGCCGCAGCGCCAACGGCCTTGGGATGTTGCTCTACCAGGGGGCTGCAGCCCTCGAACTGTGGACCGGACGGACTGCGCCGGTCGAGAGCATGCGTCGGGCGCTGGAAAGGAATGTGTACGGCTGACTCGTCACTCATGCTCACCCCAAACTTCGACCCAAACATCTGGGCCGCCGTTCCCTTCCAGCTCTGGTCTCTGGTGTGTTTTGTGCTCGGCTCCATGGTGGGCAGCTTCCTCAACGTGTGCATCCACCGGCTGCCGCTGGGGCAGAGCATCGTTTCGCCGCCCTCCCATTGTCCGCACTGCAAGTATTCGATCCCGTGGTATCTGAATGTTCCGCTGTTCACCTGGCTGTATCTGCGCGGCAAGTGCCGGAACTGCGGCGCGCCCATTGCCATCCGCTATTTCCTGGTCGAACTCCTCACGGCGGTGACTTTCCTGTGCTGCTGGCTGGCGTTCGGGAGCCAGTCCGCGGCGCTCGCCCTGGTCTACGCCCTCTTCCTGTCCGGTTTAATCGCCGCCACCTTTATTGATTTCGAGCACTTCATCATCCCCGATGAAATCACCGTCGGCGGCATGGTGGCCGGGTTCGCGTGCTCCTTCTTGTTGCCGGCGCTCCATGGGCAAGCCTCACCATCCGGCGGGCTGCGGCAAAGCCTGCTGGGCATGGGCGTTGGCGCCGGAATCATCTATCTCATCTTGCGCGCGGGCAAACTCCTGTTCGGCCGCCAAAGAGTAACGCTGCCCGCCGATGCCAAGGTCGTCTTCAGCGAAACCGCCGTCCATTTGCCGGACAGCGATATTCCTTACGAGGACTTATTCTATCGCCGCTCGGACGTGATCGCCTTTCACGCCCGCACGCTGGAACTGGCGGACCGCGGCTACAAGGACGTGCGCGTGCGGCTAAGTCCCGACTTGCTGCGCATCGGCGAGGAGGAACTCGACCCGCAGGACGTGCCATACCTGGAGGCCGACTGCACTGAGATTGTGCTGCCGCGCGAGGCGATGGGGCTGGGAGACGTGAAGTTCATGGCTGCCATCGGCGCGTTTCTCGGGTGGCAGGCGGTGCTCTTTTCGCTGATGGTCAGTTCCATGATCGGCTCGGTGGTGGGCGTCGCCCTGATTCTGCTCCGCAAGCGCGAATGGTCCTCCCGCTTGCCTTACGGCCCCTACATCGCGCTGGCCACCGCGATCTGGATTTTCGGCGGCCAACGCCTGGTCCATTGGTGGTTCGGGCTGTGACCCGGCCGCACGCCGGAGCCGTTGCCGCAAAAGCTACTCCGCCACCTTCGCCCGGTAATAGCGCTGGACTTCGTTCGCGGGCACCGGCCCGCTATAGAGCACGCTGCCCGTGACATTCGTTCGCGGTAGCTGGGCTTCTAGCCGGAATTTCCTTAGGATTCAACGGGGAAAGTCAGCCTGCGGGCGGCGCGACGGGCATGGGGGGCGGGGCCGTTGGCCACATAAGGGCGATCTCCGCCGCGCTCAGGGCTTCGGCGGCGAGGGCGCGGGACCATCACCACTAACTTCTGCATTCATCCTTCATACTTCTTGCTTCCCCGCACTGCGGGTGCACTCGTCGCGCAAGGCGTGCAGGCTGGCGGCGGCGAGGGCGCGGGCGGGGGTGATGGTGCGGGTGTAGGCGCGCCAAAAGAAGTTGCAACCCCAAGGAGGCCACGGACATCCTCCGGAGGTATGCCTCAGTCCCTATCGGCTGTTTACATTCATCTGGTCTTCTCAACCAAACAGCGGCGACCACTGTTGCGCGACGTGCTTCGGCGGGGCGCGTTGCACGCCTACCTGGGAAGCATCTCAAAGAATCTGGACTGCCCGCCTATTCTGGTGGGAGGCGTGGAAGACCACGTCCACCTGCTCTGCCGCTTCGGGCGCACCATCGCACAGGCCGAATGGGTGAAAGAATTGAAGCGGGTGTCCAACCTGTGGCTGAGTGAGCAAGGACCGGACTACGGGGATTTCCAGTGGCAGGGCGGGTAGGCGGACTTTTCGGTTAGCCAATCCAACCTGGAGGAGGTCAAGCGCTACATTGCCGGGCAGGAAGAGCACCATCGCAAGTTGAGCTTCCAGGATGAGCTGCGGGCTTTGCTTCGCCGACATGAGCTCGAATGGGATGAGCGGTATGTGTGGGACTGAGACATAGTTCTTTGGGGGTCGAAGACGACACGGGTACGGCCTCACATGCTATCACCCGAGGACCGCTTCCGCCGCCCCCAATCCCGAAGGGATTGTGTCCTCCAGCCCAGGGTTGCGAGGCACGAGCTACCCT
>CAZHEW010000125.1:0-8349 GCA_964531815.1 uncultured Verrucomicrobiota bacterium | reverse complement strand
GCCGGACCTGAACGGGAAGCAAATGCTTGAACGTTTGGACCACTTATGTTATCTATTAGCCATGCGGTTTTTTAGAGCAATGCTGGCTCTGATGCTGGCGCTCGCTTGGGCGCCGCTTTTGTCGCATTGCCAGCTGAAGGCCCTATCCGGCTTCGAGTTCCTCAGTTGCGCGACTGACCACCAAAGCCCCGCAGAGGTCCCCGCCCATTGCGACGGCACCTCCTGCTGTGCTGCCGAGTTGAGCAAGTATCCGGTCCCAAATCACCGCTCCATCGTCCCCGCCTTTGTCCTCGTGCCGCTTCCGTTCGGCGTGGTGGCTCACTGCGAACTCCCGCAGCGGGCGGACGTCGCCCACAATCGTCCCGCCCCTGTTCCGCCAGAGCTGTCCACCGCCTGGCATTTCATTGCCCGCGCGGCGCCGCCCTGCCGTGCGCCTTCCTTTCTTGCCTAAGTAGTCCCGTCCGGGACCTCCCCTTTCTCGCGGTGTGACCTCACTCCGCGTTCGCCTCTATGTGTTCGTTGTGGCCGGTTCTTGTGCCGTTAGTTGTGACTGTCCGTTGATTATGAGATTGAAATGCCTTTTGCAGAATCGTCTGTGGCTCCCGCTGCTGGTGACGGGCGCCTTTGCCAGCCGCCTGGGATTCGCTGCCCCGGCACCTGAACTGTCCGCCGCTAGCCGTTCCTCGCCAAGCCACGCCGTTCTCACCTTGAACGACGCCCTCGAGTTGGCGCTGGCCAACAACCCCGAACTGCGCGCCAGCAACGCAAGAATTGACGTTGCCTCCGGACGCGCCGACCAGGCCGGGCTTTGGTCCAACCCGGAACTGATCCTAGGCGCGGAAGATTGGCCGGTAAGCGGCGGCAACGGCTTCTCTGATGCCAAGCAAACTGTGGGCGTGGCGCAGACGTTCCCCTACCCCGGAAAGAAAAGGCTCGACCGCCAAATCGGGGTCTCCGGCGTGCGCCTCTCCGAAGCGGAACTCAACCTCCGCCGCGTGGAACTGGTCCGGGACGTGAAGGTCTCCTTCTATCACGTGCTCGCTGCCGAGCGCGCGGTCGAGGTCGCCGGCGAGCTCGTCAAGGTAGCGGAATCCTCCGCCGCCACGGCCCGCAAACGAGTCGCCGCCGGGGCGGCGGCCGACCAGGAGCAGTTGCGGGCGGAGATTCCCCTGGAACAGGCCCGAACTGAGCTGTCAGGCTTTCAGCGTGAGCTGATCGCCGCCCGCCAAACCCTGGCCCTGGCGCTAGGTCGGCCGGACCTGAGCGAGGCGCCCGTCTCCGGCGCTTTGGCGGAAACGGCCACCCTCGCGCTGCTCGACATAGGCCCGGAGCAGTGGCTGACCACCCATCCCAGCGTGGTGGCGGCAAAGGCCAATCGCGCCCAGGCAGAACTGGCGCTGCGCCGGGCGCGGCTCGAACCTTATCCGGATGTCAGGATGGAGGTCTCCGGCGGACGCATCGGCGAAACCGGCCAGTCTATCATTCAACTGGGGTTCGCCGTGCCGCTACCCATCATTGACCGCTCCAAGGGCAGAAAACAGGAAGCCCAGGCCAACAACCGCATTGCGGAAGCGGACCATGCGGCGCTCGAGCAACGCCTCTGGCGGGATTGGCGCACCGCCTGCCAGCGGCTTCGCACCGCCGCCGACCAGGTCGCCAATTACCGCGAGCGGATTCTCCCCAAAGCCAGTGAAGCCCTGCGTCTGGTCCAAACCGGCTTCGAGGCAGGCAAGTTCGGCTTCATTGACCTCCTGGATACCCAGCGCACCGCGGCCGAGGTGCGCCTGGCCTACCAGCAAAAACTCCTCGACCTGAACATCGCCCAGGCGGAACTCGAAGCGCTAATCGTCCGGAATCCCGCCGCAGCCAAACCCATCCAACCCGCCCAGTCCCAGACCAAGCCTTAATCGCGAACAACAAACGAAAGATTATGACCACACTGACGATTTCCAGGATGACCGTCCTGCCGCTGGTGGCGGCGGCGGCACTACTCACGGCCTGTTCCAAACCAAGCGAGCCCGCCGGGCACGAGGATCACGCGGGCCACAACCACGGTGAGGCCGGCGGTGAAACCAAGGCCCACACCGAAACCAGGGGCGGCGTCGTGATGTGCACCGAACACAACGTGCCGGAAGCGCAATGCGGCATCTGCAAACCGCAATTGGCGGGGACCTTGAAGCCCGGCGAGTCGGCCAAGGTGCGGCTGGCCGCCATAGACTCCGCCGGCATCGCCGGCGTTCAGACCGCGACCCCGGCCGTGGGGACCATCGCCGATGCCGTGGAATGCCACGCCGAGCTCACGTTCAATCAAAACAAACTGGCCCAAATCACCGCGCCGGTGGGCGGCATCATTCAGGAAGTGCCCGTGGACCTGGGCAGCCGGGTCGAAGAAAAACAGACCGTGGCGAAAATCTGGTCGGCCTCCATCGCCGAGGCCGTGGCCAAAGCGGTGCTGAGCCACCAGACCCTCGACCGGGAGCGCAAGCTGCGCGCTGATCGTGTGACTTCAGAAAAGGACCTGCAGGAAGCCGAGGCGGCGCACCGCGGCGCGTGCCAGCAACTCCGGACGCTCGGCTTCACCGAGGAGCAGATTGACGCACTGGGCGCCAAGCCGCACGAACAAGTGCTGATGGAGGTGCGCGCGCCATTCGCGGGAGAGATCATCGAGCGGGTCGCCGTGCGCGGCGCATTCGTAGAGGCCGGCAAGCCGCTGTTCACGCTGACTGATCGTTCGGTGATGTGGGCCATGCTCAATTTCCCCGAGTCCGCGCTGGCACGGGTGAAGGTGGGCCAGACGATGGAGTTGCGCGTGGAATCGCTGCCCGGCCAGACGTTCTCCGGCAAGCTCACGTGGATCGGCGCCGAGGTGGACGAGAAGAGCCGCATGGCTCGCGCCCGCGCCGAAGTGGCCAACCCGGATGGGCTGCTCAAGGCCAGGATGTTCGCCCAGGCCCGCATCCTGACCCGCAGCGCCGAGGAGGCGCTCTTGCTGCCGTCCTCAGCCATCCAGCGCATGGAAGGCAGGAGCTTTGTGTTTGTGAAACTGGCGGATGACCTCTTTGACGCCCGCGTGGTCCGGCTCGGGGCCAGGTTCGACGGGCAGGTGGAAATCATCGAAGGCTTGAAGCCGCAGGAGGTGGTGGTGGTAAACCACGGCTTCCCCCTCAAGTCCGCATTCCTCATCTCGCGCCTCGGCGCGGGTTGCGCGGATGACTGAACCCTGGGCCACCCTTACCTGAAGGACCTTCCCCATGCTTAATTGGCTTATCACGACCTCGCTGAAGAACCGCCTGCTGGTCGCCATCCTGGCGGGGGTGCTCATCCTAGCGGGCGGGCATGCCCTTAGCAACCTGCCCATTGACGCCTTCCCGGACACGACGCCGGTGCAGGTTCACATCAATACCACGGTGCCCTCCCTCAACGCGGAGGAAGCCGAGTCGCAAGTCACCATCCCGGTGGAGCTGGCCATCGGCGGCCTTCCCGGGCTCAGTAACATCCGCTCGGTGTCCAAGTTCGGCCTCTCCCAGGTGGTGGCCACGTTCGACGATGAGACGAGCATCTTCCGCGCGCGGCAGCTCATCACCGAGCGGCTGCAAACCATTGAACTGCCGGCGGGCATCGCCCGGCCCCAGCTTGGCCCCATCTCCACCGGGCTGGGCGAGGTGTTCCATTACGTGGTCCGCTCCGACAACACCAATCGGACGCTCACCGAACTGCGCGAAATCCAGGATTGGGTGGTCAAGCCGCAGTTGCGCAAGGTGCGGGGTGTCGCGGAAGTCAACACCTGGGGCGGATTCGAAAAGCAGTTCCACGTCATCACCGAGCCGCAACGCCTGGTCAAACACGGGCTCACGCTCGAACAACTCTTTGAGGCGCTCGAAGCCAACAACCAAAACGTGGGCGGCGGCCAGGTGGTGCGCAGCGGCGAATCGCTGCTGGTGCATGGACTGGGCCTGACCACCAACGTCCAGGAAATCGCCAACATCGTCATCACGGCCCACGGCGGCGTGCCCGTGCGCGTCAGCGACGTGGCCGAGGTGAGGGTGGACCACGAGATCCGCCGGGGCGCGGTAACGGGCGGCGGTCGCGGCGAGATCGTGCTCGGGCTGGGCTTCATGCTCATGGGGGAAAACAGCGCGGTGGTGACGCACGGTTTGAAGGACAAGCTTGCCGAAGTCCAGAAATCGCTGCCCAAAGACGTGGTCGTTCAAATCCTCTATGACCGCACGGAGCTGGTGGACAGCGTCATCGCCACCGTCAAACACAACCTGCTGGCGGGCACGCTGCTGGTCATCGCGATTCTCTTTGCCTTCCTCGGCAACCTGCGGGCCGGCCTGGTGGTGGCGGCGGCCATTCCGCTCTCGATGCTGTTCGCCGGGGACTTGATGTTGCAGGCCGGCGTCTCCGCCAGCCTCTTGAGCCTGGGCGCCGTGGACTTCGGCCTCATTGTGGACGGTTCGGTGGTGATGGTCGAAAACGCCATGCGCCGCCTGGCGCTGCGCCAGCGCGAGCTGGGGCGTCCGCTGACCAAGGAAGAACGCGAGGAGACCCTCGCCAGCGCGCCGCTGGAAGTGGCGCGGCCCGTGGCCTTCGGCGTCGGCATCATTCTGATCGTGTTCCTGCCCATCCTCGCGCTGCAAGGCGTGGAAGGAAAGATGTTCAAGCCCATGGCCCTGACGATGATTTTCGCGCTGGCCGGCTCGCTGCTGCTCGCATTGACCCTCACGCCCGTCATGGCGGCCCTGTTCCTGCCCAAGCAGGTCAAAGCCAGTGAGCCCTGGCTGGTGCGGCTGGCCCATCGCCTTTACGAGCCGGCGCTGGGCCTCGCCCTGCGTTTCCGCGCTGCCGTCCTGCTCGGCGCGCTGGCCCTCGTCGCGGGAGTAGGCTTGCTGGCCTCGCGCATGGGGGGCGAGTTCCTGCCCAAACTGGGCGAAGGCGCCATCGTCGGCACCTCCGTCCGCCTGGCCGGCGTCTCCGTCGAGGAAGCCGTCGCCTACAACGACCGCATCGAGAAGCTGCTCCTCGCGGAGTTCCCGGACGAGATTACCAACATCTGGACGCGCCTGGGCAGCGCCGAAATCGCCACAGACCCCATGGGCATCGAGTTGTCGGACTTCTTCCTGGCGCTCAAGCCACGGGACCAATGGCGGAAAGCCCGCACGCAGGCGGAACTGGTCGAGAAGATGCGCGAACTGTTCGCCAAATTCCCCGGCATGACGGTCGCGTTCAGCCAGCCGATTGAGATGCGCCTGAACGAACTCATCGCCGGCATCCGCTCCGACATCGGCATCAAGATTTACGGCGACGACCTGGAGCAATTGCGCCGCCTCTCCGACGAGGTGCAGCAGGTGCTGGGCGCCATCCGGGGGGTGGGGGAGGCCACCGGCGAGCAGCTCACCGGCCAGCTCATCTTGCAGGTGCGAATGGACCCGCAGGCCATCGCCCGCTATGGCGTGCCCACGCGCAACGTGATGAACGTCGTCGAAGCCGTCGGCACCAAAAAGGTCGGGGAAGTGCGCGAAGGCCAGCGCCGCTTCCCGCTGGTGGTGCGGCTGCCCGACCGGCAACGCACCGATCCCGACGCCCTGGCCCGCACGCTCATCCCAACGGCGACCGGCTCGGTCCTGCCGCTCAACCAGGTGGCGCAAGTGGTGGAAACAGAGGGCCCGGCCACCATCAACCGCGAATGGGGCCAGCGGCGCATCACCGTCCAGTGCAACGTCCGCGGGCGGGACGTGGGCAGCTTCGTGGCCGAAGCGCAGAAGAAAATCGCCGACCAGGTGAAACTGCCGGACGGCTACAGCATCGAATGGGGCGGGCAGTTCGAGAACATGGAACGCGCCAACCACAAGCTGCGCTTCGTGGTGCCGATGGCGCTTGGGCTGATCCTGGTCCTGCTCTATTTCAGCCTGAAATCGCTGCGCGACGTATTCATCGTGGCCAGCGGGATTCCCCTGGGCGCGGTGGGCGGCGTGCTGGCGCTGTGGCTGCGGGGAATGCCCTTCACCGTGAGCGCCGCGGTCGGCTTCATTGCCCTGAGCGGCGTGGCCATCCTCAACGGCTTGGTCCTCGTGACCTTCATCAAACAGAAGCTCGCCGCGGGTGAACCGCTGGAGCACGCCGTGCGGGAGGGCTGTATGGTGCGCCTGCGGCCGGTCCTGATGACGGCATTGGTGGCGGCGGCCGGCTTTATCCCGATGGCAATCAACGTCGGCGTAGGCGGCGAGGTGCAGCGGCCGCTGGCAACAGTCGTCATCGGCGGCATCTTCACCAACACCCTGCTGACACTGCTGGTGTTGCCTGTAATCTACACCTTGTTCAAACCCAAAGCACCCGTGCCAATAGTCTGAGAGCCTGTTTGAGAATCCAAACTGGGGAGGGCGAGCGTCCTCGCGAGCCCAAATATCCTGCAGGAAAGGGCAGAAGTCAGGGCTCGCGAGGACGCTCGCCCTCCCAAACGGCCATTTTCAAACAGGCTCTGAGCCTCAATTCGTGGGCTGGCTCCCCTGCTCCGCGGAGCCGAAAAAGCTGGTTCCCGAGCCCGCCCCGGGCTATCAATGCCGATCAATGCCCGATATAGCCCCCATCCCGCCGGCGGCAGTTAAACCCGTCCGCGTCTCGTACCTGTTCATGGCGGCAACCCTGGTGCTGGTGGGATACTTCCACATGGCGACGCCGCTGCTGGCGGCGTTCTTTGTCTATCTCGCCCTGACCCATCTCCATTTTCTGAAGCGGGGCGGCAAGACCCTGACGCTGGTTCTGTTTTTCGTGCTGGTCGCCGCCATCACCTATGCCCTGGCGCACTTCGTCCACCAGAGCGTCCGGGGGCTGCCGGAAATTGCCGACAAGGCCATCCCTTCGGTGATCCAATGGGCCCGGGAGTACGAGATCGAACTCCCGTTTACGGACTATGAGAGCCTCAAGGAAATGGCCCTCGACAATCTGGGCAGCCGCATGGATTACCTGGGCAACCTTGCCCGGCTCGCCCGCGGGGCGACGACGCAGTTCATCTTTGTGCTGGTCGGCGCCGTGGTGGCGATCAGCCTGTTCCTCAACTCCCGGCTGGAACTGGACCGGGAGAAATATGCGGTGCGCAACAACTTGTATTCGCTTTGCTGCGACCAAATCGCGCAGCGCTTCGAGACGCTTTACCAAAGCTTCGCCACGGTGATCGGGGCGCAGATTGTCATCTCGACTATCAATACGGTTTTCACGACCGTTTTCGTGGTAGCGGTGGGTTTGCCCTACGCCGTCGTGGTGGTCGGGGTAACGTTTCTCTGCGGCCTGATCCCGGTCATCGGCAACCTGATCAGCAACACCGTTATTGTGGGAATCGGCTTCACTGTCTCGCCCAGGATGGCACTCAGCGCGTTGGTGTTCCTGATCGTCATCCACAAGCTGGAATACTTCCTTAACAGCAAGATCATTGGCCAGCGCATTCGCAACCCGCTTTGGCTCACGCTCCTGGCCCTGGTGCTGGGCGAGCGGCTCATGGGTGTGGCCGGGATGATTTTGGCGCCAGTCGTGCTCAACTACGTCCGGATGGAAGCCTCCTGCCTCGAGGTGAAGCGGCCGCTTGACCCGCCGGCTGCCGCCCCCTAGAGTTAAGGAATTATAGGGGAGCCAACCAGCGGCTGATCCAGTTTCAGCGCGAAGGCTGAGAGTGCTGCGCGGGAGCGCGGCAGACCCGTTGAACCTGATCCAGGTAATGCTGGCGAAGGGAACACCTGAAGTCTTCCCGCCAGCGTTCACCAGCAGGAAATGTGACCGAGCCATGCCATGATCGCAGCCAGAAACCTTAGCGAACCGCAGCGCGGCGAGCCGCTGCCCAATTCCACGCGGATTTACGTTGCGGGCCGGATGCATCCGGAGATCAGAGTGCCGTTCCGCGAGATCAAGCTTGCCCCCACCCGCGCCGCCAACGGCACAGTCCAACCCAACGCCCCCGTGCGCGTTTATGACTGCTCCGGCCCGTGGGGCGATCCTGCATTCCCGGGCAACGTCAACCACGGCCTGCCGCCCTTGCGCCGGAAATGGGTCGAGGCGCGCGGCGGGATAGAACCGGTGCAGCCGTCTTACAAACCCGTGCCGGGGCACAGCGACGCCGCCATTCCGCCCGCACTTCGCCGCCAGCCGCTGCGCGCCAAATCGGGCTGCGCCGTCACCCAAATGCACTACGCCCGCAAGGGGATTATCACGCCGGAAATGGAGTTCATTGCCATCCGCGAAAACCTGGGCCGCGAGCAGACCGGACTACGGACCACGCACCACGCACCACGGGACCTCGGCGGCCAGTCCTTCGGCGCCGCCATTCCCGCTCATATCACACCCGAATTCGTCCGATCAGAA
>CAZHEW010000124.1:5304-8363 GCA_964531815.1 uncultured Verrucomicrobiota bacterium | reverse complement strand
GTAGGCAAAAGCCTGCATCATGTCCTCGGCGGGAATGGCGGGGTGGACAAGCGGGCGGCCCCGCACGAAGGCGCGGCCTTCCAGGAACAGCCGCCCGGGCTCCTCGGTGGGCGCGGGCGGCGCCTGGAGCGTAAGCCGCACCCGATCCTCGTTTGCGGGAATCCTGGCGCCGCTGAGCTTGAACCCCGGCGGAGCGTCCAGCAAAGACAGGGTAATCTCATTGGTGAAACCATCGCGGCGAAGGGCAAATACGGTTAAGGGCACAGAGGCCCCGGCACGGACGTTGAGGCTGGACGGCACAACGCGCAACGCAAAGTCCGGCTGCGGCGGGCTGATGCGCAAACGATAAGCGAACTCCGCCCCGCCCTGACGCTGAGCATCGCCGATGTGCACGTAATAGGTCCCTTCCGTTGGCAGGGCGGCAGTGAGGTAAGCGTCCGCGAAGTGCGTGTCCAGCCCGGCCCCTTTGTCCTCGTGATCGTCATTGAAGGCGAGTTGTTTGCCGTTGGCGTCGGTCAGCTTGAGCTCCGAATCCAGCGGCGAATCCAACCGGCGGGCATGGACTTCGGCGACGATGGTGTCGCCGGCGCGGCCTTGGACGCGGAACACGTCCCACTCGCCCGGTTGCCCGATACGCCCGTTGACGATGATGGGCAGGGAGACGGCCTGGGCGGCGGCGAGGCTGTTATTGGGTTCCTTTTCGGCGCATTCCGGCAGGGCGTCCACCGCAAACGGCAGGTTGTTGACGATCCGGTCCTGTCCGCGCAGGGCAAGCGGGTAGATGCCCGGCTCACCGTTGGTCAGCGTGAGGGTGGCCAACGGGAGATTCCAACCCTTGAGTTCGACGGTCGCCCGAGAATCAGCGGGGCCGCCCAGCGGGTAAATGCTGGTCAGGTAGGGCACCTCGCCCAGGGTGATGCGATAGACGAAGTCCTCGCGGCCGCGGTAAATCGAATCCCTGATCTCGACGATATACTCGCCGTCCCTGGGGATCTCATAGTAGAGCACGGGGTCAGGGTGGAAAAGGTAATGGTCGGCGTGGGTCAACTCGCGGCCGGCGGCATCGTAAAGGGCGAGCGCTGCCTGGAACCAGCCGGGAACGGCGTCCGGCAAGTAAGGGATCAACTCGCGCGCGGAAGCGGCGACGACGAGCCTCAGTCCTTTGCGGGCCTGGAACCGGTAGCGGTCCACGCCACCGGGCAGGATCTGACCGTTGACGACCGCCGGCAGCGTAATGTTCATCTCCGTGGGCGCCACCGCTTTCTGCTCATTGCTGAACCGGCGCTGTCTAAGGGTTGCCGCGTCCGGGACGGCGGCAGTGGTCCGCTTGGTGAACTCGGGCAGTTGGCCGATACAGAAGCGCAGCGGATTCGACAACCCGCTCGGCGTGACCAGCCGTATCTCGCGTTCGCCCGGCGCGGCGTTGGCACCTACGGTGACGCGCAACGTGACGGTCTCGGCAATCGCCGGGTTCAGGTTTCTCCTGGGGGCAAAGAGGAAAAGCTTCCGCCGAATCTCAGCGGCTGCCTTCTCATCCGCGGTGGTCCAGACAATGTTCGTGCCGGGCCTTGCCGCCGCCGGGGCTTTGCGTTTCTTGCCGGCGCGGAAGGCGGCGGCCCGTTTGGTCTGCAGTTCCTTGAGCTGATCGCGCAGGTCATTGAATTCCTTTTGGGTCAGGGGGCGGCTGTATTCACCGACCTTGACCTCGACGCCCGCGCCCGAGACGAACGCCGCGCTGGGATTCTTCAGATACTGCCCGCCAACCGCGACTTGAATCGTGGCGCCCTGCCGCCCACCGGCGGGATAGACGTAGCCAATGCGCGGGGCTGAAGATTGCGCGCGAGCCCCGGATGCCAGGGCCGTCAGCGCCAGCAGGCCAGCCAGAATCCTGGAGCAATCTGAAATCCGGCCTGACCGCCTGGTGCGATTAGAAAGGGCGCCGGGGGCGGTGGCGTCGGCTGCCGCCGGTTCGGTATGCGCAATCATAGGAGGCAACTGCACTGCGGTTCCGTTTACAGAATCTCCTTCAGGCGTCCGCCCGTCGGGACGTCGTCCGCCGGCGAGGGCGTGAGGCGGGCTGTGAGCCCCTGCGGGTGGGGCAGCGTGGCGTCAGGGTCAATGCCCATCAACTCGTATATGCTGCCGATAACGTCGCACGGATAGACGGGGCGCTGCTTGACCGTTTCGCCCTTGTCATCCGATGCGCCGACGACCTGGCCGCCCTTGAACCCGCCGCCGGCGAGGACCGCGCAGAAGACCTTTCCATAATGGCCGCGGCCGCCGTTCCAGGGCGCTTCCCACTGGACCCTCGGGGTGCGGCCGAATTCCCCGCTCCACCAGACGATGGTGCTGTCCAACAAGCCCCGTTCGGCCAGGTCCTGGAGCAGCGTGGCCATGCCCTTGTCCAGCTCCGGCAGCTTCCGGCGCATGGCCTGGAAGTGCTGCTTGTGGGTGTCCCAGCCCTTGTAATTGATCGTGATGTAGGGGACGCCGCGTTCGGCCAGGCGCCGCGCCATCAGGCAGGACTGGCCGAAGGTGTTGCGTCCGTAGCGCTCTCGCAACTCATCCTTCTCCTGCGAGAGATCAAACACCTTGCCCGCGTCGCCCAGGATCAGGTCGTATGCCTCCTTCTCACACTGCGCGGCCGCCGTCAACTGGGCATCGCCCGGCAGGGCATGGGCGAGGGTGTTGAGCTTCTGCAGCAAGTCGCGCCGATCCCGCTGGCGCTCCTCGGAGATGCCGGGCGCCACCACGCCTTCGACCGCGAACCGGCTTTGCCCGGGGTCGCCGCCCGTGGCAAAGGGCTTGTAGCGCCCCCCCAGAAAACCGGCCTCCGAGAACCGCCCTTGCAGTTCGGTCAGCACGATATAAGGCGGGATCAGCCCGCGATAGCCCGCATCGTGGCCCTTGAAGAGCGAAACCACGGCGCCGGCCGAGGGATAAACCACCCGGCCGCCGGGCGGCCAGCCGGTTTGAACCATGTAGGCGGCGGTCTCGTGGGCGTTGATGCCGTGGGTCATGCTGCGGATGATGGAATACTTGTCGGCCTGCTTGGCCAA
>CAZHEW010000124.1:0-5204 GCA_964531815.1 uncultured Verrucomicrobiota bacterium | reverse complement strand
GTGCCCAGGAGCGCCCGTTGCACCGCTTCACGCCGGGTGAGGCCCTCTGAACGCCGGCTCTGCGCCAAAGCACTCAGTAACTTGCTGTGGTAATCAGCGGAATTGTTCATAACTTCTCATGCTGCCTCAGTGCCGGTATAGAAACTCGGCGCTGTTGATTAACGACCAGACCAGGTCAGCCGCCGCCGCCGCGCGCTCCTCTCGCTGGTCCGACTGGAAATAGGCCTCCACGATCTTGAACTCCTGCTCGGTCGGGAAACGGGAGAGAATCCCCAGGTACATGCCGGTGGCGATCCTGCGCGGATCATTGTCGGCTGCGGTCAGGTTCCTGATCATAGGGCTCTGCTCGATCTTGCGCTGCATCTGGCTGGAATTGAGCAGGTGCAGCCGCTGCTCGGCGGTAGGGCGGTTGTTGCGCTCGGACACCAGCCCGGTGTCCCGCGGGGAACGCCCGAACATCTCAAGGAAGGAACTGGTGATGCTGCCGTCCGCCAGGGTGATCGAACGCTGGTTCTCCGGGATATAGGTGAACGGCTCGGGAATGGCGCTCGAATAGTTCTCCGTGCCGCCGGTGATCTTGTTCAGGGCGTCAATGAGCACCTCGGCGTCCAGCCGGCGCAGGAGATAGTGAGAGAAATGGCTGTCATCCGGGGAGGCGCCAGCCTTGGGGACGGAGGAAAGCTGGTAGGTTTTCGAGTTCAGGATCAGGCGGTAGAGGTGCTTCAAATCGTAATGCGCGGCGATCAGCTCCCGCTCCAGCAAGGCCAGCAACTCGGGATTCGAGGGCGGGTTATCCGGGCGGATGTCGTCCGGTTCGTGTATGATGCCGCGGCCCAGCAGCCAGGCCCAGACGCGGTTGGCAATGTTGCGGGTAAACCAGGGATTCTTCGGCGTAATCAGCCAGTCGGCGAAGGCCTCGCGCGGGTCGTGATCCGGGGCCAGACGGGCGGGCGTGCCATCCGGAAAGACCGGCGCGGCGAGCGCGACCGCGTTGGTCCTGGCCGGGTCGAAGAACACTATCTCCTCCTTCCATTCCATGGTGGACTTGTAGCCGACTTTGGCGAAGAACGCGGCCATGCCGGCCAGCCGCTCCCCGGGCCATTTGTCCGCGCGCGTTCCCATGAAAGTCAGCGCGACGGTTTGCGCAATGCCCGCCGGTTCCCGGTTTTGCATCGCGCGGTAGAAATTCACCGGCGGCACCCGGAAGTTGCTGCCGCTGGCGGTGAGCATCTGCCGCACCATTCGGTCGTAGGGGACATTGTCCCGGATGCAGGTCCGTATCCAGCGGTGGTAGCTCTGGGCGGCATTGGGCCACAGGTTGATGGGGAACTCCGCCTTAATGCGCAGCACGTCGCTCCAGCGCATCGCCCAGTAATCGGCAAACTCCTCCCGCTCCAGCAACCGGTCAATCAGCGCGCGCCGCTTGTTCGGGGACCGGTCGAGGATGAACTCCTTTGCCTCGAACCCGCTGGGCAGCGTGCCAATGATGTCCAAGTAAGCGCGCCGGACAAATACGCCGTCCGAGCAGACCGCCGCCGGCTGAAGGTTGGCGCCGGCAAGCCTCGCCAGCACCAGGTCGTCAATGGCATTCGGGCTCACGAGCTCCGCGCGCGCATCGTAGGGGTTCAGGGCCGGCGCTGGCGCCGCGCCCACGGCCGGGGCCGCCAGCAGCAGCGGGACCAGCACCAACGTGGCCATGGCCGCAATTCTCAAATTCGCAGACACTTTACACCCGCACGAACACAATTCAACTCGCTCTATAAGACGCCCCAAACGGGCTATTCGTTACACCTGAAAGGAGAGAATCCGGGCGGTTGACGCCGCTCCTGCTCCAACCGTCTCCCCCCCTCCGGCAAAGGACCGCCCCCGTCCCACCTGGCTACCACCTGGCTTAATACAAATTCTATTAAGCCAGGTGGTAGCCAGGTGGTAGCCAGGTGGAAGCTCTGCTGGAGGGGGGAAAAGCTGGGCCGCCGGGGCGGGTTTTGGGCCAAGCCGGCCCGGGCAGGCGGGGGGGAATGCGCCCTGCGCGCCCGCAGTGGCGTTTGCGCCCCGGGCCGGGGGCCGCTGACAGTCCGGCTATGTTACAAACTCGTCCTGGGCCGGCGGCGGCAGCGGGGGCGCTGCTCTGTGGACTCAACGGCGCCCGGACTGGAGGAGGTTCACGATCGCGGCGGTTTGCCTGGCCTCTTCGGTATCGGGCGTGGTCTTGGCAAGGTGCTGCTTGTAATAGCGGATGGCCGCGTTGGTATCCTTCCTTTGCAGGGCGATTTCGCCCAGTCCGGAGTAAGTGCTGTAGGCGGAGGGAAAGGCTTCGAGGATGGCTTTGCATTCCGCTTCGGCGGCGTCCAACTGGCCAGTGCGCAGATAGGCCAGCGCCAGGTTGCGGCGGATTTCGTAGGTATTGGTCAGGGAGAGGGCATGAGTAAGGGGCGGTATGGCATTGGAGTACTGGCCCATTAGAAGGTGGAGCATGCCCTTGCTGGCCAGGACCTCCGCGTCATTGGGGGCGAGTTGCAGGCGCCGGTCTATGATCCGGACGGCCTCCGAGCGGCTCCCATGCATTATGAAAGCGGCTACGGCGCGGTCGAATACGAAGGGATCGCGGGGGTGAGTGGCCAGCATGGCGTAGATGATGCCTTCCGCTTTGGGACGGTTGGTGAGGGCGAACCACGCCTTGGCTTCTGTCAGCGTCAAGTTGACCTCGTTGGTCAACCCGAGCGGCTGGAGGGCGGGGTCGGCTTTCATCTCATCCACCCATCGGAGCGCCTGGGCGGGATTCAAGCCGTCGGCGCAGATATCGGCGAGCAAGAGGCGCGCGGGAAGGAAGTTCGGCGCCAGTTCCTTGACGCGTTCGAATTGCTGGCAGGCCTGGCGGAGCATGCCGCTGCCGGAGAGACCCAGGCCCAGTTTGAAGCAGGAGTTCGGCTCGTCGAACGGGCCGTTGTCGGCCAGCAGTTGCAGCACACTGCGGTACTTGCCGAACTGGTCCTCGATGGGCGATTCTGGAATGACGGTCATTTCCTGGCGCGCCAGCAGGTTGCTGTTGCACTCGGTATTAAGGCGGGCCGGGAGGTTCTCGGGGTTCAACTCCAGGGCCAGCTCGAAGCAGGACGCCGCCTCTTTCCATTGGTCATTTCGCTGAAGGGTAACGCCCCAGTGGTTCAGAGCGCGGGAATACCAGACGGCGAGCAGGTTGGCGCCGGTTGGCGGGGGCGTTTGAAGGCGCGCCGTTTTCATCAACCATTTGGAGAAGCCGGATCGCGGGAGTTCGGGTTGGGAAGCGAGTTGGAGCACCGGCTTAACGACTGCCGGGATGGCATTCCGCCAGAAGTCCTGGTTGGCCGCCAGTTCCGCGGGGGTCAGCGGTGGTGCGCTGAGGTTCCTGGGGGGATAGTCCTTCATTTCCTGTATCAGGCCCAGGGGCTGCGGGTAGAAACGATTGAGCATCGCCCCAAAGGTGGGGGGAAAGCAGTAAACGCGGTTGCTCTCCGCAACGCAATCCAGCAGTTGCACCACTTCCACGGGGTTCAGGGGCGCATCGGGTTTGGACAGGCCCAGGGCGGCCGGGGCAGGGGCCGGCCAGCGGTCAGGGTATTTTCGGCTCAACCAGTCGCGATACGCGGGCAGCGGCAGGCTGCGTGTTTCCACCTGCAGATAGCGTTCCGCGGTGCCTTCGCGGCTCAATGTGGCGCGCAGGAGTTTGAGGTGGCCCGGGTCATCACTGAGCACGATGGCCCCCTCGGGCGGCAGCCAACCCGCAGCCAGCCGGCCATAACGGTCGAGCTGCGGCGCATGCAGGGTGCGGATTGCCGGGATATTTGCCAGGAGCAATACGGCCAGCAACAAAACGGGCAGTGCGGGGGCGGCTTTGGCCGCCGCCCGGTAAAGGGCGCGACGATAGGTCTGGCGCGAGCTGAGGCGCTCGAACATTGCAGGGCCGAAAAACAGGAGGAAGAAGCCGCTGTAATAGCCGATGCTCAGGGCGGTGAGATAGTAGAACGTCAGGAAGGGCAAAGGGATCGCGTTTTCCCAGGCGATCTGACGCGGGCTGAAGGGCGCGCCGCAGACAATCCACAGGCAGAGCAACAGGAGGAAGGCATGCACAAGGTGCATGATGAACATGGCCGGGTCGAACCGGATGCGCCCCAGGCCGCCGCCCAGCCTGCCCCAGCGAATGCTTAGCAGGAAGATGGGCAGCAGCGAGCCGGCAGCCAGCAGCAGAGCGATGTCGCGGTGGAAACGAAAGAACACGCGGTAAATCGCGCGGAGGGATGCTTCGTAAACCGCCGCGGATTCTCGCAGCGCCGGCCAGAAACCGAGGACGGAATGCGGGGAAAGCGCTTGCACCAGCGCCGGCAAGAGAAAGAGCGACAGGCCCGCCAGCCCGAGCAGCGCCATGCGCAGGAAGAAGCGCATATCGTCGGCCAGAGAGGATTTGACTTTGCGCCATCCGGATTGGTCAATGCGCCGGAGCGTGTGAAGACAGAAGAAGCTGAATCGCTTGGTCCGGAGAAGCGCGACCAGAAAGAGCGGCAGGAATCCGGCCATCGCATAGTTGTTGGCCAGGGCGGCTCCGAACAGGAGCGCGGCCCGGTCCAGCCACGATTGCCGCGCGTCGAGGCGGTGTTCGATCAGGCACCGGATGACATAAGCGAACACCAGCAGGTCCAACATCTCCCCGGAGGCGCTGATGGCGTGTTCCCAGAACGTCAATTGCAGCCCCAGCGCGATGGCCGCCAGGACGATCGGCACCCAGGCATAGGGAACCGAGAGCAGAGCGCGCGGGTCCCGGACCAGTTCGCGCTGCTGTGGCAGCCGGTTATGGGGCAGCAACGCCACGGAGCGCGCCAGGGTCATAAGCGCCAGGGCGGCGCAAGCGGCGGTGAACGCATTGAGCGCCAGGGGCACCCACCAGGCCGGCAGCAAACGGAACGGGAAGGTCAGCAGGAGCAGCAGCGGCTGGGAGAACGCGGGCTGCCAGTCCCAACCGTTGACCCGGCTCACCAGCGCGAGGTTGTCAAAGGTCACCCAGTGGTTGAGGGTGGCCAGGTAAACCACCAGGGCGGCAGCGCCAACCACCCAAGGCAGGCGGTCGAGCGCAAAGCGGCGCTCGGCTCTAGAGGAGGATTCGGCGTTCATGCTTCCGCGACTGACTGTATTGAACCAGACAACCGCCTTCGACACCACCCAATATGTTGAAA
>CAZHEW010000123.1:0-8378 GCA_964531815.1 uncultured Verrucomicrobiota bacterium | reverse complement strand
ACATCGTTGACCTCCGTGCGGGGCATGACTAAAGGTGGGGCACGCAGCGTGTTAGAACCTGCCCGATATTTCCAGGGTTGGAACGGGTTCAGCTTGCCTTCCAGTGATTTCACCTGTTCAAATCTGCTCTATGAATAAACAACCCGGCTTCCCGTTCCTACGGACGTGGGGCTTAATGGCCGCGGCCACGATTGCCATTGCGGCGAACGCTCAAAGTGTATCCACCCGGCCGCGGTTGCGTGAAGCGGGAATTGTCATCGGCACGCTCCCGTCTGGCCAATTCAATGCCATTACTGATGTCGCCGGCGTGCGGGTCGGTCACACGACCGTGGTCGAAGGAGATTCAATACGCACGGGGGTGACCGCGATCATGCCGCATAGCGGCAACGTATTCCAGGAGCGGGTACCGGCGGGAATGTGTGTGGCGAACGGATTCGGGAAAATGACGGGCGTCACGCAAGTCAGCGAACTGGGCGAGTTGGAAACACCGATCCTTTTGACCGGCACCTTGAGTGTCTGGAAGGCCGCCGATGCCATGGTTGAATGGCTGCTGGCGCAACCGCGGATGGAAGAGGTTCGCTCTATAAACCCTGTCGTCGGTGAAACAAATGATGGCTTCCTGAACGACATCCGCCTGCGTCCTATCCGCCCCGCCCATGTCACGAAGGCTCTTCAAGGCGCAACCGGTGGTGTCGTTGAGGAGGGTGCCGTGGGAGCCGGCACTGGAACGGTGGCCTTTGGGTGGAAGGGCGGCATCGGCACCAGTTCGCGGAAACTGCCCGCCGAGGAGGGCGGCCACACTGTAGGCGTCATCGTGCAGAGTAATTTTGGCGGCGATTTAACCATCAACGGGGTGCACGTCGAACGCGAACTGAAACGGCAGGCGTTTAAGCCGCAGAACCGCGGGGCAGGGGCGTTGATCGCCAAGCAGTCCGACGGGCTTCCGGGCTATCGCTCCGGCGATGGCAGTATCATGATCGTGGTGGCCACCGATGCGCCGCTAGGCGCCCGGAACTTGAATCGCCTGGCCTCCCGCGCTATGGTTGGACTGGCGCGGGTTGGCTCGAGCATGGCCAACGGCTCGGGCGACTACGTCATCGCCTTCTCGACGGCCCCCGAATGCCGTCGTCGTCGCGGCGAACCCATTCACCGGACTGTTGAGCTGGCCAACGATTCCATGTCACCGCTCTTCCAGGCTGTCGCGGAGGCGACAGAAGAGGCGATCTGCAATTCCCTTTTTCGGGCGACGACTACCCGAGGGTTCAAAGGCACAATTGAAGCGCTTCCGCTTGAACGCACCTTAACGCTGCTCCGGCAAGCTGGCGCGATCACCCAGAATCTCAGGTCGCGGTCCAAGAGCAGGTAAATCGCAGGCCAGATTGGTCGGCTCGCAGTGGCTTGGGACTGGATTCACCAGTCGATTGTGCCGCGTCTCAAGCCGCATTCGCGCGGTTCTATGGTTGTGGCGGCGCCGGCAATCCACTTCCGGGGCGGCGCTGATGCAGTTCAGGGCGCTCGCCTTCAGCTGGTGAAGGGGCGAAGAGAAGTTCGGCTTTGGGATTGAAGTGCATCTTTCGACAATTAGACTTTAAAACACAAACGCGAGTTACAGACGCGAGCCTTGAAACTATGAACCGACGTTTCGTTCTGTCTTTCCTTGTTATCGCCGCGAGCCTCCCGGCGCTTACGCCCGCTCTGGCAGGCACGGCGGCTCGACCTCAACCGACCGTTATCGTGTCACCTTGCGAGGCATCCTGGATGGAGAAGTTGGCCGCGCGCGAGGTGCGGCGTTACGTTTATCTGCGCACCGGTAGCTTGCTGCCGATAATGACCGAGCAGAAGGGGGCGCTGCCCCGAGGGAACCTCGTTCTGGTTAGCCGCAAAGACCGCGCGCTGGTGCAAACGGCGTGCGGCCTGGGAGCGGTGACTTCGCTGGGGACGTTACCGGCGCAGGCTTATTGCCTCAAAACGCACCCCCGGGAGCGCGGAGACGGCGCGGGCGCGCAAGTCCTTCTGGTCACCGGCGGAGACGATGCCGGGACGTTGTATGCGGCCTACCGGTTTGCGGAGGTTTTGGGGATGAGGTTCTATTTGCATGGAGATGTTGTTCCCGACGAACAGGTAGCCTGGACCCTTCCAACGCTCAGCGAGCGTGGTGCGCCGCTGTTTGCCTTGCGGGGTATCCAGCCGTTTCACGATTTTCCCGAAGGACCCGACTGGTGGAACCGCGACGACTACCTTGCGGTGATCGCGCAGTTGCCGAAGCTGCGCATGAACTTCTTCGGACTGCACACCTATCCCGAGGGACACCCGAATGCTGAACCTACGGTCTGGATTGGTTTGGCGAGCGATATTGGCGACGGTGGCAAGGTTAAATCCAGCTATCCTTCGAGCTACATGAACACACTGCGCGGCAACTGGGGCTATGTGCCGGCAAAGACCAGCGATTACATTTTCGGTAGTGCGGCGCTCTTCGAGAGGGATGACTATGGACCCGAGGTGATGTACGGCTTCATGCCCGCCCCAACAACGCCCGAAGCCAGCAATGAGGTCTTCAGCCGCACTGCAGCATTGCTGCGCGACGCGTTCACCTTCGCGCATCAAGTTGGCGTCAAGACCTGCGTCGGCACTGAAACGCCGCTGATAGTGCCGAAGTTGGTCCAGGAAAGGCTCAAAGCGTTGGGAAAGAACCCCGCTGATCCAGGCGTCGTGCGCGAGCTTTACGAGGGCATTTTCCGTCGGGCGGCTCAGGCTTATCCTCTGGACTATTACTGGCTCTGGACGCCGGAAGGCTGGACGTGGTCGGAGGTGCAGGAAGACGCGATCAAGGCGACGATGGATGATTTGGCCGCTGCCATTGAAGCGCGGACGCAGATGCCTGCGGCGTTTGGCTTGGCTACCTGCGGCTGGGTGTTGGGCCCGCAGCAGGACCGGGCGATGTTCGACAAAAGGCTTCCTAAGGACGTGGCTGTGAGCTGCATTAACCAACAAGTGGGCTACGCTCCTGTGGACCGGGGTTTCGCCGAGGTGCAAGGGCGCTCGAAGTGGGTAATTCCCTGGCTCGAAGATGATCCGGCACTAACCTCCCCGCAATTGTGGGCGGGCCGAATGCGGCGTGATGCTTACGATGCTCTACGTTACGGCTGCGACGGGCTGATGGGCATTCACTGGCGCACACGACCACTCGGCCCGAACATTAGCGCGCTGGCACGAGCCGCCTGGGAACAGGACCCGTGGGCGGGAGCGTTCAGGACTGCGAGGAAACTTGCAGAATCGGTTCGCGTGGCAGGGCCGGTCGGCGGCCAGACCGCCGCCTTCCCCAACAATCCCATTACCAACACCACGGAGCCGACACTTTACCAGACCGTGCGGTACAACCTCCTGGCCTATCGTCTGCCGGCAACCAACGGCCCCTGCACCGTGACGTTGAAGTTCTGCGAACCGCACTATGATGCGGCTGGGGCTAGGGTCTTTAGCGTGAAACTGCAAGACCAGACTGTCATAAAGAACCTGGACATCCTGGCCAAGGTCGGCAAGAACCGCGCTTTGGATTACACCTTTACAAACATCGTGGTCACCAATGGCTGGCTGGACATCACCTTCGTCCCACAAGTTGAGTTTCCCAGCATTGCCGGCATCGCGGTGGCAGGAGGCGGCTTTGCCTGGAAGATCAATTGCGGGGGGCCAGCCTATGCGGATTACGTGGCCGACCTTCCGGGCGCTCAGCCTCCGGCACCCGTCCTGCTCGCCATGGATTTCTACCTCGACTGGGCCACAAGACAATTCGGGCGCGGTATCGGCGAGGCAGCCGCAGCCATCTTCGCGGAGATTGACGGTGTCCTGCCCAAGCCATGCACTTGGGTCGCTGGTCCCGGCGGTATTCAACCCGATACCCGCCCATGGGAAGAGGTGAGAAGGGACTACGCATTTGTAGATCAGTTCGAGGGCCTCCGGTTGGGCGCCGTGGGTGCCGGCAATCGCGATCGCTACAATTACTGGCTGAACTCCTTCTGCTATTTGCGCGCGGTAGGCGAGCTTAACTGCGCCTGGGGTGACTACAATCGGGCAATCGAGAAGGTGAAGCAAGAGAAGGATGCCGCCGCGCAAAAGGACCTCGCTCGGCGACTCGCCCTCCCTGCCCGTGTGAAGCTGGTAGGCCTGACTGGTGTCGTCTTCGACTACCTGTTAGAGACGGTGAGCACGCCAGGGGATCTGGGCACCATCATGAACTGGAACCAGCACAACCTCCCAGGCTTGCTCACGAAACCCGGTGAGGAACTCGCCAAACTCCTGGGCAACCCTTTGCCTGCCAAGGCGCAGCCCACCCAGGCGTACCATGGTCCGACGCGTGTCATTGTGCCCACGACGCGCGCCAGCCTGGCGGCGAACGAAGCGCTGAAACTGAAGGTGATTATCCTGTCCGAATCCCCGCCACGCAACGCGGCCTTTTGCTGGCGCAGGCTGGGCTCCCGCCGATTTGCGCAGCTTCCTCTTAAGTGGGTGGCACGCGCGGTCTATGCTGTTGAACTGCCCGCTCATTCCGCCGACGACTTCGAATACTTTATCCGGGTGGAAACGGAACGCGGAGAGGCGGTGGCCTATCCCCCCACAGCCCCCAAGATCAACCAGACCATCATCATCTGCCCTCCGACAGGCTGACGTCTTGGGCCCGGCGGCCACGCCGAAACGGACCTGCCCTGCGTAGGTGAAATGGAGAGCGGGTGGTTCAGTCGTCAGTGGGCGGCAACGGGTCCAGTTTCAGCCTTTTCGGGTCCAACACGGCGTGCTTGATGCGCTCCCGCTTCCAAGTGTAGGTAACATGGACCCGTCCATCGCGGGCTTGAATGACGGCGGGGTAGGAGAATTCCTCTCCGGGCTGGTTCTCAAGCGTCAGCACTGCCTGCCACTGTTTGCCGTCTCCGGACACGACCACGTTTAGAGGGCTGCGCCCCTTTGCGCAGTGGTTGTAAACCAGGAGCTGGCGGCCATCGTGCAGGCTGACGGCGTCAGTGCCTGAATTGGGATTAGGCAGCGCGGTAAGGGTCATTTTGCCCCACGTTTTGCCGCTATCCGCAGACCAGATTTCAAACACACTGCCCTGTCGTGTCCTGCCGACTGCCTGCAGCCGGTTGCCCCGGTGGAGCAGGATGCTGGGTTGAATGGCATTGATTTGCCGGCCGTCATTCACTGCTGGCGTAGCCAGCCAAGTCTGTCCCAGATCTCGGGTGCGCTCGAAATGGACGCGCCAGCCATTCTGCTCTGTGCTGCTGGGACACAGCAGGTCGCCGTTGGCGAATTGCACAGGCTTGTTCTTGATAGGCCCGAGGACGCCGTCGGGCAACCGGCGCGGCTTCGACCAGGTGCGTCCGTTATCTGCCGAGATCATGAGCATGCCCCACCAACGGCTCGGGCTCGGGCCAACCTTGTAAAAGAGCAGCAGCGGACCGGACCGGGGCTGAAACAGGACCGGGTTCCAGCATGGAAAACGGTTGGTGGGCGACTGGATTCCATTGGCCACTTCAACCGGCGCAGTCCAGTGTCCCACTAACCGCCTCGAAAGCCAAATCCCCACGTCCGGGTGGCGTTCGCGCGTGCCTCCAAACCAGGCAGCAAGCAGTTCGCCTTGCTTAGTCTCCACAATTGTTGAGGCGTGGCACGACGGAAACGGGGCAGTCTCGAATACGAACTCAGACTTCAGCAGGCCGGGTTGCGCACCCGCCCAACAGGGGCTGCTCATAATAATGCTGACCATGCAGGCGGACGTTACTTCAAACAGGTGTTTCATATCAGAAAGGTCACCCCCAATGGCGGGCCTGGCGCCTGGGCGCGCCGTTCGAGGCGCGGGGCGGCGTGGGCTTCGAGGCATCCGGAGGCAGGAAGGGCTTGAGGAAAGGAGGCTGATGTCGGCGACCGCCACGTTGGTAATCGTGCCACAGTGCCACAGCGGTCCGTGTCGCGTCGAGCTTTCGGTCCGTGGTCAGGAACTGGAAGAGAAACTCTGCCAACCGAATCAGCGCAATGCCGTCGGTTCGGCCTGTCCGTGCGTGCAACCATTCGGTCCAGCGCAGGAAACTGGCGAAAGGCGAAAGCGACACAGGTGTTGTGCCAGCGCCAGGATCAGCAAGAGTGCCGGACAGGTGGGATGCCTGCGCGGTGTTGCTCCAGATCAGGGGCAGGGTTTCGCGAAAGTTGCCGCTGTTACCCACCAAATCCCAGTAGCGTGCGAACCGGCGCAGCTTCTGCATCGTGGCGAAATCAATCAACCGGTTCTGCAAGATGTCATATGGCGGCTGCGGATTGTACACCATCTCCCATTCCGCATCGTGCCGGGCGATCGGTGCGCCCCGGAGCCGCTTCAGGATACCCACCTGGATTTCGTGCGGCCGCAGCCCGATCAACCGGTCAAAGCCCGCTGCAAAGCTCTCCAAAGTTTCACCCGGGAGGCCCCCAATCAAATCCGCATGCAGGTGCGCCGCCGTGTGGTTGCGCAGAAAACAGAAGTTATCTTCGAGCCTCCGGTAGTCCTGGCGCCGTTGGATTCGGGCCGCCACCTCCGCGTTGAATGTCTGCACCCCGATCTCGAACTGGAGCACCCCGGGCGGAAACCGGGCAATGACCTCGCGCAACGACTCGGGCAGCCGATCCGGAACCAGCTCGAAGTGGAAGAAGTGCCCGGGACGATGATGTCTCAACAGGAATTCGAGGATGGCACGGCTGGCGTCGGGGTGGACATTGAAGGTGCGATCTACGAACTTGAACTGCCGCGCGCCGCGGACCAGCAGGCGCTGCAAGTGATCGAGCACGCGGGGCAGGGGAACTGCGCGCACCGGGATGTCCAGGGAGGACAGGCAAAACTCACAGGAAAAGGGGCAACCGCGGGAGGCTTCCACATAGACAATGCGGTGCGCGAGATCATGGTCCTCATAGAGATCATACGGCAGCGCCAGCGTGGAGAGTTCGGGCGGTGCGGCAGCAATGATCTTGCGGCCGGGGCGGTGGCCGGAGAGCAGTTGTCCGCAAAGCTCCGCGAATGCCAGATCCGCTTCGCCAGCGATCACGTAGTCGGCCAGTTGCACGATTGGCTGAGACTCGGCCTCGAAACTGACCTCCGGTCCGCCCAGCACAACCATGAGGTTGGGACACAACCGTTTGAGGGTGGCGACGACTTCCGTTGCAGGCGTAACGTTCCAGATGTAAACCCCAAGCCCAACGATTTTCGGACGTTGTGCCAGGAGTGTTTCCACGATGTCGAGCGGGCGTTGGTGGAGGTCGAACTCCACAAGCGAGGCGTTGGCCTGCAATGGGCCGAGGTTGGCGAACAGGCAACGCAACCCGAACGCGGTGTGAATGTGCTTCGCGTTGAGTGTCGTCAGGACAATCTCAGCCATTGCAGCAACCTCAGTCGGAGGGCAGAATGGTGCCACTGGCAGCCTGGATGATCTGCCGCAATGGCGTGGAGGGGCGGAAGCCGGTGACGCGCGCTAACTTGTCCACCTGCGGTTTGCGGCGGCGCATGTCCTCGAAGCCCGCGCCGTAGGCTTGGCTGTAGGGAAGAAACTCGATGGGCGAACGGGAGCCGAGGACCTCGATCACCAACTGGGCCAACTGCTTTATCGAAACTTCCTCCGTGCCCCCCACGTTGAAGACCTCACCGCGCGCCGCCGGGCAGCGTTGCAGGCGCACCAGCGCTTCGACCGTGTCGGTGACCAGGCAAAAGCAGCGCGTCTGGAGGCCGTCGCCATAGACCTTGAGGGGCTGGTTGGCCCGGGCGGCGGCGATAAAGCGAGGCAGCACCATGCCGTAGCGGCCCGTTTGGCGCGGCCCCACGGTGTTGAACAGTCGGGCGACCACCACCGGCAGCGAACGCTCCCGGGCGCAGGCCAGCGCCAGGAACTCGTCCATCAGCTTCGAGCAGGCATAGCCCCAGCGCGTCTGGTGCGGCGGGCCGATCAGCAAGTCGTCCCCTTCACTGAACGCAGGCTGCTGACTCTTGCCATAGACCTCAGAAGTGGAGGTCAGCAAGATCGGCACTCGGTGTGGCAAAGCCGCATCGAGCAATGACTCCGTCTCGCGCAGATTGGTGAGAAGGGTATGAATCGGCGAGTTGATTACCATCTCGACGCCGACGGCGGCAGCGAGGTGATAGATAGACTCGGCGCCGGCGGCCAGTTGCGGCAGTTCGGCGCAGCCAGAAACCTTGGACACAATCACGCGCAGGCCCGGATGCGACTTCACGGCCTGGAGATTATCGAGGCTGCCTGTGGACAGATCGTCCACCACAACCACTCCCCTGCCGTCCGCCAACAATCGCGCGACCAGGTGTGACCCGATGAACCCCGCCCCGCCGGTGACGAGCACGTGGGGTTGGCTGGGCACAG
>CAZHEW010000122.1:0-8486 GCA_964531815.1 uncultured Verrucomicrobiota bacterium | reverse complement strand
CCCCATCTTCCGGAAATGTTTGGGCTCGCGGGAACGCTCGCCCTCCCATAGGAGCCGATGTCAGGAGGCTCTGATCCAACTCCGCACTCCGCACTCCGGACTCCGCACTGCCCTGAGTCAACTCGCGCACGAACCGCTTGAGGTTGGGAATCTGCGCCAGGGCCGTGCGCAACGCGGTCAAATCTCTTGCGTTCCCGGTCCCCGCGCTCAGGCGCCCCAATGTCCGCTCCAGGTCCCGCACCTGCGCGAGCTGAGCCCGCAGTTCCTCGTGCCCGGCGGCATTCACCATGAACGTCTGGACGACCTCCTGCCTTCGTTGGATCGGCTCGACCGCCGCCAGCGGCTGGGAGAGCCAATCGCGCAGCCGTCGCGCGCCCATCGGCGTCACCGTGCGATTCAGGGCGCCGTAAAGGGACGCGGTGCGCGGAGCGTCATGGTGCAATGGCTCCAGGATTTCCAGATGCCGCAGGGTGGTATGGTCCAGCGCCAGGAAGTCGCTCCTCTGGTAAAAGGAAATGCGCGTCAGGTTCGCGACATCGCGCCGCAGATGCTGCGTCAGGTAATGCAACACCGCCCCCGCCGCGCCAATCGCCGCCGCGCGGTCCTTCAGCCCGAAGCCGTCCAGTGAGGCGACTTTGAAGTGCTCGCGCACGGTGAACAGCGCCGTTTCGGGAGCAAACACCCAGTTGTCGTAGCCGTTGAGGGTCCAGCCATAGCCCGTCGCCGCAGAGCCAATGTGCCGTTCTCCTTCCTCCACCGCGCCACCTTTCGTTGAAGGGAGGGCGAGCGTCCCCGCCAGCCCTGACTTACTGGAGGAGCTTCCAGCGTCAGGGCTCGCGGGGACGCTCGCCCTCCCTATTGTGCTCACGGCTGAGGGCGGCTGCCTCCCAGGAAGTCCGGACCTTGCTCCCCGCAACAAGTCTCGCACAACCACCGCTTCCGCCGGGAAGATCAGCTCGGCCGGCCGCAGCCGCTGCAACTCCGTCAGCGCTTCCGCCTCTCCCTCGACTTCGGTCGTCATGAAGTCGCCCGTGGTCAAGTCCACGAACGCGAGGCCAAAGGTTCTCCCGGCCGAACACACTGCCCCCAGAAAGTTATTCTGCTCGGCCTTGAGCATCCGCTCATCGAAGTGCGTGCCCGGGCTGAGGATTTGCGTGACCTCGCGCTTCACCAGTTGGCCGGGGCGGGCGTCTTCCATCTGGTCGCAGATGGCCACCTTGCGCCCGGCCTTGAGCAGCCGCCCGATGTAGGCATTGGCGGCGTGGAAGGGAATGCCGCACATCGGCACCACGCCGCGCTTGGTCAGCGCCACGTTAAGCAGCTGGGCGCCCGTCTGCGCGTCCTCGAAGAACATCTCGTAGAAGTCGCCGAGCCGAAACATCAGCAGCGCGTCCTTGGGCAGCTCGCTCTTGATGCGGCGATACTGCGCCATCATCGGCGTTGGTTGGGCGTTGCTGGCCATCGCCCGAACGTTAGACAGTATTCTCCAGCGCGTCGAAACGAAATTTAGCGCAGGCCGGCCATCACTTGCGCCATGGCCAGTGCGGTCTGCGCCGCCTCGCGGCCCCGGTTGTGTTTCGGGTCCAGGCAGCGCGCGCGCGCCTGCTCCTGATTCTCCAGCAACAGCACTTCGTGGATGACCGGCACCTGGTATTCCACCTGAATCTCCATCAGCGCGCGGCTTACCGCCTCGCCGATGTGCGCGGCGTGAACGGTCTGCCCGCGCAGGATCACGCCCAGGCAAATGATGGCGGCGGGGCGTGAAACGTGCGGCGTGCGGCGTGCGGCGTCAGGAGCGGTTGCCCGGGCGAGTTGCGCGGCGACCAGTGGTATCTCATAAGCGCCCGGCACGCGCACGATCTGAACGGCCTTGGCGCCGGCGCGCTTGAGTTCCGCGGTGGCGGCGCGGACCATTGAGTCCACGTAGCGCCCATTGTAGCGCGAAGCGACGATGGCGAACCGGCCGTCACACGCCCTGAAAGTCTTTGCCTTTATGGCCTTCAACATATCGTCTCCATACTCTTCGGTTGCATCACCCCGGCGCCTGGCTGCCTACAGCAGGTGCCCCAGCTTCTCGCGCTTGGTCTTGAGATAGCGGGCGTTGTGCGGGTTGGGTTTCACCTTGATCGGCACCTGCTCGACGATTTCCAATCCGTAACCCTCCAGTCCCACCAGCTTGCGCGGATTGTTCGTCAGCAGCCGGATTGTCTTCAGGCCCAAGTCCGCCAGAATCTGCGCGCCCAGTCCGTACTCGCGCAGGTCCGTGTCGAAGCCCAGCTTGTGGTTGGCCTCGACGGTATCGTAGCCTTGTTCCTGGAGCTTGTAGGCCTTGATCTTGGGCGCCAGACCGATGCCGCGGCCTTCCTGGCGCATATAAACCACGACGCCGCAGCCCATCTCCGCCACCTGCCGCATCGCCTGGTGCAACTGCGGCCCGCAATCGCAGCGGCGCGACCCGAAGACATCCCCCGTCAGACACTCGCTGTGGACGCGCACCAGCACATTGCGCTTCCCCGCCACCTCCCCGCAGACGAGCGCCAGATGATCCCGCCCTTCGAGCTTCGAGCGGTAGAGGTACAAGTCGAAGTCCCCGTATTCGGTCGGTAACTTCACCACCTCGACACGCTCGACGAGCTTCTCGCGGGCGCGGCGGTATTGGATCAGGTCGGCAATCGCGCACATCTTCAATCGGTGCTTTTTGGCGAACTTCACCAGCGCCGGCAGCCGGGCCATCGTGCCGTCGTCGTTCATGATCTCGCAGATCACGCCGATGGGCCGACAGCCGGCAAGCTGAACCAGGTCAACCGCCGCCTCCGTGTGCCCCGCCCGTTGCAGCACCCCGCCCGGGCGCGCCCGCAGCGGGAAGACATGCCCCGGCTGCACCAGGTCCTCCGGCACGGCCGTTGGATCAGCCATGATCCGGATCGTCTCCGCCCGGTCGGCCGCGCTGATGCCTGAGGTGATCCCGCGCGCGGCGTCCACGCTGACCTGGAAGTCCGTTTTGAAGGTCTCGCGGTTCTGGCGCACCATCCGCTCGATGCCCAGTTGCTGCAGGCGTTCCGAGGTTGTCGGCACGCAAATCAGCCCCCGGCCATGCTTGGCCATGAAGTTCACCACTGCCGGCGTCACAAATTGCGCCGCGACGATCACATCGCCTTCGTTCTCGCGGTCGGCGTTATCGGTGACGATCACCATCTTGCCGCGCCGCAGATCGGCCACGACAGCTTCGATGCCATTGAATTGCTGCGCCATATCTCAGCCATAGGCTACCGGACCGCGCGCTGATTGCCAGCCTCAAGTAGTTCTCCGCCTCAAACCGTCGCCGTGGAGTGTGGCAAAGTCCGCGCCCGTTGCGGATTACTGCGCCCGGCACTTGATCGCCGTGAGGCTGCCGTCGAAGCTGGTCAGGTAGGCGTTCGCGCCGTCGCAGACGACTGAGCCCATGACGAAGAGCTGGGGCGAGGCCTGGTATTGCCACAACATCTTGCCGCTGTCCGCGGCGATGGCGGAGACAACTCCCTTGCTGCTGCAAACATAGACGACGCCGTTCTTCTCCGTCGGCGCGGTGGGTATGGCGCTAAGGGCCGCCGGCACACGCCATATTTCCTTTCCTGAGCTGTCAATCTTGACGAGCTCGCCGTTGGTCTTGCGCAGATAGACGAACTTGCCGTCCTCGGAGAGGCCGGTCGCCGAGACTCCGGTCATCGAGCCGGCGGGCTCGCCGGTTTCGGCGTTGAGGATGCTCAGCATCATGTTGCGGTCGGCGATCATCAGCTTGCTTTCGGCGACGACCGGCATGGCGTCGGCGGGGCTGTAGTAACGCTTGGCGCCCTTGGCGACGCGCGAGCCTTCGCCAAGCTGCTGCCAGGCCAGTTTGCCGTCCTTGGCGTTGACGCAGCGGACATATTGGTCCCAAGTACCAAAGAAGACCTTGCCGTTCCAGACAAAGGGTTTGGACTCGATGGCGTAAGTGGCGTCTTTGTTAACCCATGCGGGTTTGCCCGTTTCCGCTTCCAGAGCGTAGAGCCAGCCGTTGTTGCAGCCGAAGATGATCTTGCCGTCCGCGAGCACGGGGGAGGAATAGACCGCGTCGCCGGCGGTGAATGACCACAGTTGCGCGCCATTGGTGGTGCAGGCCGAGACGGCGCCCAGACCGTTGGCGGTATAGACCTTTCCGCCGGCTACCAGCGGCGCGGCGAGAATTTCGGCGCCGGTCTTGACCGCCCACAGCGCAGCGCCTGTGCTGGCGTTGAAGGCGCGCAGGTGTCCGTCGTTCGCGCCCACATAGACCACCCCGTCAACAATCGAGGGGGTAGCCTTGCTGGACGCTGCCAAGTAAGCCCGCCAGGCCGTCGGCCGGTGCGCCGGCTCGTAGAAGAACTGCGTGCTGCGCGTGTAATGCTGGTTGCCGCTGGCAAAGTCCACCCGCAGGTAGTGCGCGCCAGGCAGCAGCTTGCCTAAATCCGCGTTGCCGGCAGCGGTCCAGGCCGGCGCCTGCCCTGACAGTTTGAGCTCGCCGTTGATCTCGTCATCCACCGTGAACGTGGCCTTCTGGATGGCCATCGGCCCCGCCAGGCGCGCCGAAATGCTCAGCGAGTTGCCGCCGGTTTGGCGGAAGGCGGGAGCGAGGATTTCGACTTTAGGGTAGGACGATTCCGCCGGAATGGGCTTTTCCAGCAGCTTCAGGCTGGGCGCCGCCTCGCCGGCTTTCCAGTAGGCCACGCGCAGCACGCTGTCTTTGACCGATACAATGGCAAAGCCCGCGTTGGGCCCGAAGGTGGAGCCGCCGGTTGTCTGGTCTATTCCTTCAGCCACCTGGTGCACGTGTCCATGCGAGTGCCCAGCCATTATCAGCACGGTGTTGTGGCCGTGCAGCACGTCCAGCAACCGGTCGTAGTCGTAGCGGCTGGCGAATTCGCTCCCCGGCAGGGGATGGTGGAAGACGGCAAACACGGGCCTCTGGGAGCCGACTTTCGCCAAATCCTGCCTGAGCCAGTTAAGTTGTTCTTCCGCCACCGATGGCCGTGGATCCTGAAGGGTAGCTGTCGTCAGGGCCACGAAATGGCAGCCGTGGCTGTCGAACGAGTAGCAGGAAGCCAGACCGGCGTCGCGCAGCGACTTGAGGTTGGCGCGCCAGGTGTTGTCGTGGTTGCCGAGCTGATGATAAACCGGGAAGGTGCACCCTTTCCAGTAAGAGAGGTATTCCTCCCATGCTCCGCTGCCGCCGCCGAATTCGTTCAGGTCGCCACTCACGAGCGCAAAAGCCGGCTTGGGCACCTTGAGGCCGAAGGGCGCAAGGTCAATCGCGCCCAGTCCCACGATCCGGGCGATTGTCGTCTTGCTTTGGGCCATAGGGGCGTGAACATCGCTCGCGTGGATGAAAGTGAATTCTCCGACCGCCCCGAAAGAGCGGGTGGTGACACACAGTCCCAGCAGCGTCGCGAACGCCGCCCCAATGAAATACCGATGCTTATCGAACCAGTTCATCAAAAGAACGTAGGGCGCTGAGCGGGAGGAATCAAGCGTGCGGAACCAGGGAACGGTTGCGGGGGCGCATCCTGGCCACGCGATCCAAAGGCCGGCGAGCCTAATCGGACTTCTTCACGAACAGCGCGAGCGAGGCGGTGTAGCCGTGCAGGAAGCTTTTCTGGCCCACCGGGCCGATTTCGCCGTTGCAGAAGAAGCCCGCCAACCCGAGGGGCCCGAGCCGTTGCTGGACCATTTGGGCGTCGTGGTTGGGATGGCCGAAGAGGCTTTGGCCGCGCCCGTTGCAACTGCACAGGCAGCCGCCATAGATCGGGGTGTCGCCCAGTTGCTGCTTGGCGCGCGTGAGCAATTCGCGCATGTCCTCGTCGGCGGCGTCGGCCGAACGGCGCTGGAACTGGATGGTTTGCCCCAGGCGCGGCAGTGCGCCGACAGCGATGCTGCCCGACTGCGGGTCGGCGCCGAGCAAGTTGCGGATGAGGAAGTCGCCGCGATGGAAGTCCTCCAGGTACTCGTTGACGACCAGGCCGATGAAGAGGTTGCCGCGGGCAGTCTCCTGTTGGCCGGAGGGAAGCTGGTTGAAGGTCTCGGCCAGCACTTCGTAGGCGGGACGGTTGCCGATTCGGTGGATGATGTTCTGCTCCACCTTCGTGAGGGTCCAGGTCTGGCCGATGGGAGTGCAGCCCTGCGAGGTCATTCCGGCCAGCCGCACCGCGCCGCCGATCGAAATGGCCACGCCGCCCTCGTCGTAGACCTCGCCGTTCAAATACACCTGGGTCGCCTGCTCGTCGAGCTCGCCGCTGGCCAGGCCGCCCAACACCGGCAGCGGCGCGTAAGCCTCGTTCCAGGTGCGGAGCCACGTTTCGCTGTCCAGCTGGAACGGATCAATGAAGGCGAGCCAGCCGTTGCTCTGGCCGGGCTCGACGCCGGTTTCCAGATGCCAGTAGCCCGGGCCGTTGGCTTCTTCGACCTGGTTCTGCGAAAAGTGAACCGCCTTGAGGTCGGCGCCCGGCAGCGCATAGAGACCCAGGGTCAGGCCCGCATCCTTCTCCACTTCGTGGTCGCCGACGATCAGGCTCTGGCTCGAACAGCCCGCCAGCAGCGGGATGCGGGCATGCACGCGGAGAATCTCCAGCACCTGCTGCGCGCGGTCGAAGAAACGCGGGGACATGAAGACGAGCCCCAGCGAGACGCGCGGGGCGGTCAACTGGCGGCGCAAGCCTTCCGCCCACTTCTGGAGGCCCGGCTCGCTAAAATCATGCGGCCAATGCGCCGCGGTTGAATACTCGCTACCCACAGAGCCAACTTAACGGGGAAGCCGCTGAAAGCAAATCCGGTTTTCGACTCGCAGTTCCGGGCGGGCGCGGGGCGCCTGCATTCGGGAGGCTGGAATGCTCAACGGCGGGGGCCCCGGCGCCAACTGCCCGCGAGGCGATGGCGTCCACGGGCTCTGCCGCCGCGGCCGCTTCCGCCCGCGCCTCCCCCTCGCCGGCCCCGCGCGGCCAGATGTGGAAGCCGCCATGGTACTGGATGGTGATTTCCCACGTGCCCCAGATCCCTTTGCCCTCGCGAAAACCGCGGTAGAAGACATCGTGCGCACCCACGTAACTCTTGGTCCAGTAACACTCGCGGCTGGCGGCATCATAGCGTCCCCGGACCAGGAACCGCCCCACGTCATCCAGCCCCTCGCCTCGCATGACACCATTGGCGAAACTGAGTTGGAGCTCCATTCGGTGCCGGTCCCCCGGGTAATAATTGTAGAACCCGGCCCAGGGTCCGGATGGGAATAGCGACTCGTTCATGCCATGAAGCTAGCACTTTTGTTCCGCCGCGTCTCGCCCCGCGAGCGCCTTAAGCCGGACGGGTTTGGCGGCCCCCGAAGGCCGGCAGACGCCCCGCGATCAGGAGGCCCTGCGGGCAAGCTCCCGCTCCGTCTTCAATCGCAGTTGCCCGCAGGCGGCGTCAATCTCGCCGCCCTTTTCGCGACGCAGGGTGGCTTTGACCTTCTGTTTCGCCAGCGCCCGGAGAAAGGACTCCTGCGCTTCCTCGGCCGGGCGCTCCCAGGGCAGGCCCTCGACGCGGTTGTAGGGGATCAGGTTCACCTTGGCCCCGAGCCGCCGCGCCAGGGCTGCCAGCGGCTTGACCTGGTCCAGGCCGTCGTTCACGCCGGCAATCAGGATGTATTCGAATGTGATCATCCGCCCCCGCTTCCGCTGATACTCCTCGCAGGCGGCAGCGAGCTCGCGGAGCGGATACTTGCGGTTGACCGGCATGAGCCGGTTGCGCGTCTCGTCCGTCGCGCCGTGCAGGGAAATCGCCAGCCGGAATTGCAGCGGCTCCTCCGCCAGCTTGCGGATTTGCGGCGCCAGGCCGCTGGTCGAGATGGTCATCTTGCGCGCGCCGATGCCCCCGCCCCACGGCGCATTCAAGATCCTCAGGGCCTTGAGCAAGTTGTCGAAGTTGGCCAACGGCTCGCCCATGCCCATGATTACCAGGTTGCTTACCAGGCGGGCCTGGGGGGCGAGCGGCGAGCCGCGGGGCGCGGAGGATGCGTGGCGCGTGGCGCGTGGTGCGTCCTGCGGGTCTTCGTTCTCGCCGCCGGTTGCCTGACCTTGGCTCCCGGAGTCTGGGCTTTCGATGGCAGACTTGGGGGGGGCCTCTTCTGCGTTCCACCGCTCGACGGCCAGTACCTGCTCGACGATTTCCTCGACGCGCAGGTTCCGCTTCCAGCCCGCCAGGCCGCTGGCGCAGAACTTGCACCCGTAGGCGCAGCCGACCTGGGTGGAAACGCACAGCGTATGCCGGTCGCTTGCCTCGCCGTAAAGCGCCG
Source organism: uncultured Verrucomicrobiota bacterium (assembly GCA_964531815.1). Taxonomy (GTDB): domain Bacteria; phylum Verrucomicrobiota; class Verrucomicrobiia; order Limisphaerales; family UBA8199; genus UBA8199. Next base: position 172 of record CAZHEW010000122.1, on the reverse strand, counting down.
GGTTGGCCGGCATCAGCACGCTCTCAATGAGCGCCCCATCGTCCAGCCGCCACAGAAACTTCTGCGTCGCGTCCCGCACCCCCTGTTTTCGCACCAATTCCAGCGCCGTCAGCGAGTAGCGCCGCCCCAGTTCCTCGCGCAGCGCCTGGGGCAGATTCGTCATCGCCTCCCA
>CAZHEW010000121.1:0-8529 GCA_964531815.1 uncultured Verrucomicrobiota bacterium | reverse complement strand
TCATCCACCGGCAGGATGTCCGGATGCTTCTGCGTGAGCCAGATGGGCGGCGCGGCGGTGGGCGTGGCCAGCACTACCTTGATGCCTGCCTTGCTCATCAGGTCCATCACCCGCCCCAGCCAGGCGAAATCGTACTTGCCCTCCTCCGGCTCGCACAGCCCCCAGGTAAACTCGCCCATGCGGACGACGTTGATGCCCGCGGCCTGCATTAACTCGACGTCCCGTTCCCAGGCGGCTTCAGGGCGGTCCGCGGTTCCGCCATACGGGTAAACCCACTGCTCCGGATGATAATCTACGCCGAAATACATAGTATTCTTTCGCGCTGCGACCTATTGCCTACTCTAAAGAGATTCCAGCCATTGTGCAATGCAAAAATGGCTCACCCGGAAGTCCCGGCGCGCGTTTGTTACATGCACCGGGCGGCGGCCTAAAAGCCCGAGGCCGCCACCGCCCCGGCGGCCTTCCTTCCAACCTCCCCAGGCAGAGCCGCCGGTTCGCTCCTGCTGAGCTCCCGCATGGCTCCCACATGGCTTAATAGAATTTGTATTAAGCCAGGTGGGAGCGGGGCGGGAGGGAGGGGGGACCTGGGCGGACGCACGGTCGAAACCGGCCGGCAAAGGAGGGGGCTGCGAACCGTTGGCCCCGGGTTTAACGCGCCAGCCCGAGGTTCGCCAGAATGCGAGTCGTGGCCGCGGCCTTGTTGAGCGTGTAGAAGTGAATCCCGGGCACGCCGGCCCGGAGCAATTCCTCGCATTGCCGGGTGGCATACTCGATGCCGAACTCGGCCACGGCCGCTTCGTCATCGCCCAGCTCCTCCAACCGCGCCGCCAGGGGCGCGGGGATGCTGGCGCCGCACATGGCCGTGAACCGCTTGATCTGTGTGCCGCTCAGGATGGACACAACGCCCGGCACAATCGGCACGTTAACCCCAAGCCGGCTCGTCAGGTGCTCGCGGAATTCGAGGAAGTCGGCATTGTTGAAGAACAACTGGGTAAGGACGAAGTCCGCGCCCGCGTCAACCTTCTCCTTGAGATGGCGCCAATCGGCGTGCTTGCCCTCCTTGCAGGCCACATGGCCTTCAGGAAAACCCGCCACGCCAAGGCTGAAGTCGCCCTGTGTGCGAATGAACCGCACCAACTGGCCGGCAAACTCGAAGCCGCCGGGCGTGACCTGAAACTCGCCGCCGCCAGGCGGATCGCCGCGGAGGGCCAGGAGGTTCTTGACGCCGAGCACGCGCAGCCGGGCCAGCAACTCGCCGATCTGTTCCCGGGTGGCGCACACGCAGGTCAGATGTGCCACCGCCGTCAGCCCGTGTTGCCCTTGAATGCTCTCCACGATCCGGAGCGTCTTGTCGCGCGTGCTGCCGCCCGCGCCGTAAGTGACCGAGCAGTAATCCGGGCGTGTCTGCAAGAGGGCTGGCAGCGTCTTGTCGAGCAGGTTGCGGTCCCCCACGTCCGTTTTGGGCGGGAAGAACTCGAAGGAAATCACCGGCCGCCCCGCGGCGCGCCCGTTCGCGTAAATGTCACGGATGAACTGCATCGGCAATCAGGGTGCGCCACGCGCGAGCAAAAACCAAGCCCGGATCGGAAAGGGGCGGCGCACAATGGAGCCCTGCCGCATGCATGGCGGCCGGTTCAGTTCCTTGCGGCCATCCGGCCTTGGCCTGAGCCCGGGCCAGGCGGAACCCGAGGTTATTGTTCGAGTTGTCCGGGGGATTCCAGTTCCGGTGCGCTGGCCGGCAGTTGTTCGGCTTGTGGTTCCAACTGCCGCGCCGGTTGAGCCGGTTCGAGCCCGTATGGCCGCCGCCCGAAATGCACGGCCTAAAGCCCCAACGAGGAAACGGCGTCGTTAGGGGCAGGGGCAAGCGGGTGAACCTCATTCGCGACTGCGCGAAGCAGAGCCCTGCCTGGCCGAAGTCTTGGCGCAAACACTGCGAGACCAAGTCAAGCCCGCCCCCAAAGGATGGAGCTTGCGCGCCGGGGAGGCTGCGGCAATCAGCGGCCCCGGCGCCGCGGGGGGGTTGTTCTTGACCGCGCGGGCGGAGCGATATATTTGTGCGAACATAACGCTGCCGCAGCCGGCGCTGCGGACGCGAAGCGAAACCACGCTGACGATTAGAACCGAACCGAAAGGCCCGCGATCAGACATGAGCTGCTCCAGACATATCACGCTTGCCTGCCTCGCGGCGGCGCTGGTGACCAGCCCCGCCGCGCTGGCCAGCTACACGTTCACCTATCAGATTACCACGGACACCTACCTCGACAGCCTCAACCCCGCCAGCAACTACGGTCTGTCCGGCTCGGACAAGGTGGTCATCAACAGCAGCTCGAGGTGCCGGACGCTGTTCGATCTGCCCGCCGGCCTCTGGCTGCATGGTCCGGGCAGCATTCGGTCGGCCAGCGTCTCGTTCTATGTCTGGAGCGACAGCACCGCCGCCTACGACGTCTCTCTGTTTCCCCTGACGACGGCCTTTGTGGAGGGAAACGGCACCGACGGCGCAACCTGGCTGACTTGCGACGGGACACGCGCCTGGAACACCGCCGGCGGAGACTTCAACGCCGCGCATTCGGTGGTTGGCGCCAAAGGCCCGCTCGGGGTCAACCCGAACGACGGCAATGGGCGCTTCTTCACTTTCGACATTGCGCCGTTGCTGGCTGACCCGGCGGTGGCGGCGGAGCTGCGGAATTTCGGCGCCATGCTGCGGATAGACGAGACGATTCCGCCGAGCGGCCAGCGCTTCGCGTCGTTCACGAGCGCCAACAGCTCCACCTACTCGGCGCCCTATCTCCCGTCACTCGAGTTGACCGTCGTGCCCGAACCCTCCGGCGCGATATTGGGCGCGCTCGGCCTGGCCGCTGTCGCCTGCTTCCGCAGGCAACGCAGCGCGGCAAAGCCGCAACCAGCGGAGGGCGGACATTTCTGGCCGCCGCATCAGGGCCGGGGCATTGGCACGCAGGGCTGCCTGCGCGCCCATGTGTCCGGCGGCAACCTTTGACCGCCGCGACGCAAAGCGCGGTCGCAACCCAAGCCCCGGACAGTGCAAGCGCACCATGAGGCAACGGCCACCCCCGCGGGCTCCCGGCAGCGTCCTCACCGGCCCCCGGCGTTCACGCTTGTGGAGCTGCTGACGGTTATCGCCCTGGTCGCGATCCTGGCGGCGCTGCTCCTGCCAGCGTTGTCCCGGGCCGAGGCGCGGGCGCTCGAGGCAAAGTGCGCGGCGAACCTGCGCTCGTGGGGCCAGGCGTATTATATTTATGCCAGCGATCACAACGGGTACCTGCCGCATACCGACGACGCGGGGCGGAACGATCCGCCGTTCACTTTTGATCCCAGGCACCCGGAACACGAATGCGGCTATGTGGACGTTCTGCCCCCCGCGATGGGGCTGCGGCCCTGGCGCGAGTTTCCCGACGGACAAAAGCCCGCGGGCGGCGTATGGCAATGCCCCTCGGCCAGGCCGCTTCCCGATTCCGCCTGCAGCAGTTCTTACAAGCCCTCCAGCCAGGGCTGGCACAGCTACGCAATGAATTCCTACCTGGAGCATGACTTCCCTTACGGCCTGCCGTTCGGCGCCAGCCCGCAGCCCAGTTTCCTGAAGCTGGAGCGATGCACCCGGCTGCCCAAGACCATTCTGATGTTCGAGCAAACGCTTGATCCGCGCCAGGGCTACGGCCAGGCGGGCGGGCTTGACACCGCCGGGCGCTACACCGCCGAGGACCCGCGCGCGCTGGGCGAGCGCCATCCGCGCAGGCGCGCCGCGCTCGCCGGCAATGTCCTATACCTCGATGGCCACGTCGGCTGGCGCGGAGACCTGTGGAACCGGGCCCGCGCCAACCCCCGCATCCCCAAACGCGGCGATCCAACCTGGTTCCCCTACGATTACTGATGAGAACGCCGATCCTGCTGCTGGCGCTCGCGCTGGCCTCCCAACCGGCCCGCGCCCTGACCAACGCGCTGACCATCACCCCCACGGCGTACGTTGACAGCCGCGTGTCGAACCAAACGCTCAATTACGGGCGCGCCCATACCGTCAAGGCGCTGGTCAACAGCAACGTCACCGGCGACGGTTCCGTCTGCCGGGGCCTTTTGCAACTGCCGCCGCAGTTGTGGGCCTATCCCCCGGAACAGGTCCTCTCCGCCAAAGTCGTCTTCTACGTGTGGCAGGACAACAGCGGCAGCCGCAACATCACCCTCTACCCGCTGACCAGAGCGTTCGTCCAGGGAACGGGCACGGGCACCCTGCCCGCCGACGGCGCAACGTGGCTCACGTCTGACGGCGTCAACCCCTGGACCACCCCGGGCGGCGACTTCGACCCCGCCCACCCGGTGGTGGGCGTCAAAGGCAGCGTCCTGGACCCGGACCTCAACGACCGCTTCTTCTACTGGGACATCACCGCGCTGCTCAAGAACGCCGCCACGCGGACGGCGCTCCAGAACTGCGGCGCGATTCTCAGAATGGACGAGGCTCCGCCGCCCGCCGCCGGCGCCGCCCGCGCGCCCTTCACCAGTTCCTACGACCTCGGCTACGCGTCCCCCTGGTGGCCGTCTCTGCAACTCACCATTGCCCCGACGCTGGCCGGCGTCTCGGTCGCGGACGGGGCCGTGTGGTTTGCCATCAGCAATCTCACCGTCGGCGTCACCAATACCATCGAGCGCTCGCCCAACCCCGCCGCCAACGGCTGGACCGCGGTCGCCTCTTTCGTCCCCGCCGGCACCTCGACCAACTGGTCGGAACCCCTGCCGCCCGGCTGGACCAAAGCCTTCTACCGCCTCCGCAGCCAGGAATGAACACACGCCCGTTCGAAGCGCCCCCCGCTCGAAGCGCGCCGCCGGCCGCGCGGATGGGCACCAGGCACTGGGTCTTCATCGGCTCGATGGTGGCGCTCGACTTCGCCGCCGGCCAGCTTACCAAGTCTATCCTTCGGGCCTCGGGCGTTGACAACTTCATCCGCCTCGACATGTTCATCCCGGTCACCCTCTGGATGCTCACCCGGCTGGTCGTGGACCGCTTCGGCGTCCTCGCGGCCTACCAATTCGCCTGGGGGGTGCTGGCCATGTTTGCCCTCCCGGGGGCGCTGCTGCCCGGCCCGCTCAAGCTCATACCAGCCGTCCTGCAGGGCCTCATTCACGACGCGGCCTTCTCGCTGCTGCCGCGCTGCCCACGCGGCCGGGTCTTCGTCTCCGCCGTTGTCGGCGGCCTCGCGAGCAAGCTCGTGATCACCGTCCTGCGCGTCCAGGTTCTCGGCCTGCCCTGGACCAAAGTCACCCAGGCCCTGTTCGGCGTTCAGGCCCTGACCTCCCTGCTTGTCAGCGCGGCGGCGGCGGGCCTCGCGCTCATCGTATGGTCTCGCATCCACCACCTGCACATCACGCGCCTGATGAGTGTCCGGGCCTGATCCGCTGCCGGCAGTTGGCCTTTGAGCCCGCCGGTGCCGACGCCCCGCTGCTCCGGGACATCTCCCTGCAGATCGAGGCGGGGGAGCGCGTGGGAATCGTCGGCCCCTCCGGCTCCGGCAAGACCACCCTCGCCCTCCACCTCGCCGGGCTGCACCACGTCGCCCTGCTCGGCCGCACCTCGGGCGGCCTCTGGTTCGAAGGCCGCGACTGCACGCGGTCCGGCTGCGACGGCTTCGCCGGCGTTGTCCTCCAGAACCCTGAAATTCAGCTCTTTGGCGAGACCGTCGAGGAGGAAATCTCCCTCAGCCTCGCGCAACGGGCCGGCGGCGTTGACCGCCCGCGCGAGCTGCGCCGCTGGCTCGACCGGTTCGGGCTGGACACCGTGCGCGACCGCCGCGTCTCGACGCTTTCACTGGGCTGGAAACAACGCCTGGCCCTCGCGAGCATGTTGGCGCTCGCCCCGAAAGTGCTCCTGCTCGACGAGCCCACCAGCTACCTCGACGAGCCCACCGCCGATCTCCTGTTTGACCTCCTCGCCGCCGAGTCAAAGGATGCCGGGGTCACGGTTCTGGTCATCGAGCACGACCTGCGCCGGCTCGCGCGCTGGGCGTCGCGCCTGGTGGCCATGCGGCAGGGCGGCCTCGCGTTCGACGGCCCGCCGTCGGCCTGTCCGCCACCTGAACCGCTCGCCGCGTCTGGCCGCCGCTCCGTGCTGCCGCGTTCCGCCTGCGGCGTCAAACCCCTCCTCTCGCTCGCAGGAGTCAGCTTTGCCTACAACCGCCAGGAAACGGCGCTCGACAACGTGTCGCTCACCGTCTCGCCGGGGGAGATTGTCGCGCTGGTTGGCCCGAACGGCTCCGGCAAGAGCACGCTGCTCAACCTGGCCAAGGGACTCCTCGAACCCAACCCGGGGCGCATCTCCTGTGCCAGCGCCGCGCCGCGCATGGATGCCGTCGGGCTTGTGTTCCAAAACCCCGACGGCCAGCTCTTCGCCCACTCCGTTTTCGAGGAATGCTCGTTCCTCCCTCGCAACCAGGGTTTCTCGCCGGCCGAGGTCACCAGTCGAACGCAGCAGGCCCTCGCCCAGGTGGGACTGCACTCGATGGACGAGCGGGCCCCCTTTTCCCTCAGCTACGGCGAGAAGCGGCGTCTGACCCTCGCTTCGACCCTCTCCGGCCGCTCCACCGTGCTCTGCCTGGACGAACCCACGGTGGGGCTTGACCGCGATTGCCTCGCGCAGGTGGCTGCCACCCTCAGCCGCGTCAGCGCGCAGGGGGCAGGCGTCCTGCTCGCCAGCCATGACCACGAGTTCGTGCGCGCCGTGGCCACGCGCGTCGTGTCGCTCCGCGCCGGTCGCATCGTGAGCGATGCCGCGCCGCAAGGAGGCAGCGGATGACTCGCCCCTGGTGGACGCGGCTGAACCTGCTCACCCGGCTGGCGCTGTTCCTGGTCGTCTGCCTGCACGCCGCTTTAGGAGAGGGCCTGCTCCTGCAAATGCTCCTCTGCTCCGGCCTTCTTCTGCTCTTGTTCGGCAGCGGAGCCGCCGGGCCGCACGCTCGCCTGCTTCTCTGGGCGCATCTGCTGGCGCTGCCAGCCACCGCGATCCTCTTCCTGGCCATCGGATACGAGACGACCCGCTCCTTCTCCGGGGCCGTTTCCTGGGGCCTGGTGGAAGCCCTCCGCTACGCTTTGCGCATCGAATGCCTCCTCCTTGCCAACCTTCTCTTCGTCGGCCTCACCACCCCCCTGGAGATCATCTCCCTCTTTGCGCGCCCATGGATACCGCCCGCCCTCGGCACGCTGCTCTCCACTGCCGTGCGCTTCCTGCCGCTGTCGCTGGCCGAAGCCCGCCGCATCTACGACATCCAGCGTTGCCGCGGGCTGCGCTTGCGCCCCTGGGCTCCCCAAAGCTGCCTCCCCGTCATCGTCCCTCTGTTTGTCTCGCAGATGTGCCGGGCCCACGACACCTCCGTCATGCTCGCCGTGCGCCGCATGGCCGCCGGTCCCCGGGGCGCGTCGCGCGGCACGTTCGGACTGGCGGACCTGCTCCTGCTCGCGCTGGCCCTCGCCTCCTGCCTCCCCATCGTGCTATAAGACATCCAGCCTATGCCGATGAATCGTGAAATCCTGTCTCGCCTCCTGGCGCAACTGCCCGAACCCGCGCCGCGGCTCCAGGAACTGCACATCTCCCTGCATTGGGTCATTGTCAATTGCGCGCGCTGCGCCATGGCCACTTTCCTCCGCGCCGGCAACCCGCTGGAGGCCTGCTGCCCCCCGTCGTATCTGGGCGATCAGCTCGGCCGCCCGGTCACTGAAATCGCCGGGCGGTTCGCCGGTTCCGACGATGCCCTGCGGCTCGGCCTGGTCAACGCCTGCCTCAACGGATCACTCCCGCTCCCGCCTGGCGTCTTCGAGGCCAACGCCGTTGACCCGTTTGCCGAGTTCATCAAGCACGCCCGCACGTGCTTCATCGGCCACTTCCCCCAGGCCGAAACCTGGCGCGGCCAGGGACATCCCGTCACCATCATCGAGCTCCAGCCCCGCAACGGCGACGTCGCCTGGGCCGACTCCAAACCCGTCCTGCGCGACGCCGAAATCGTCTTCATCACCGGCCTGACCCTGCTCAACGGCACCTTCCTGGAAGTCCTCGACCGCACCCCGCGCGCCACCTATCGCGTCCTGCTCGGGCGCGCCGTTCCTTTCAGCCCGCTGTTCTTCGAGTATGGGATTCACCTGGTGGGCGCGACGCAGGTTTACGATGCCTCCCTGGCGCTTCGCTATTGCCAACACGGAGGCACCAGCGTGCGCCACGCCCCGCCGGGTGCCTTGCGCCAGGTCAACGTCACCAACCAGCCCGCACTGAAAGTGGAACTGGACCGCCTCCGGCAGCCGCACATCGCCGCCTCCGCCGCCTGACCCCGGCGAGAGCTCGCTCAGCGTTTCAGCAAGCCCTGGAACTCCCGGAGCCGTTGCTCGATCGCCGCATGACTCCGCGCCTCCATGGCATGATAGAGGCCCACCACGCGCCGCCCCGTCTGGGTGAGCGCCGCGCCGCCGCCGGCCTGGCCCCCGCGCCGGCTTGCCACCACCGGCGACCGAAACCGCGCATTCAGAACCTTCACGTGCTTCCAG